>DATIPJ010000391.1:0-21732 GCA_035472155.1 Kofleriaceae bacterium | reverse complement strand
GTCGCCCGCCCCGGCGCGCACGCGCCACGACAGGAGGCTCGCCAGCCGGCCCTCCGAGGGCTCCGGCCCGACGGCCGGATCCCTCGGATCTGTGACACGGGGGCTGGGCAGGCAGTCGCGCGCGCCGCGCGCCAGCTCGGCGACGCGATCGGCCAGGCCCGCCGGTAGCGCGAGCGGGCTCTCGACGGTGGTCACCAGCCGCGGCAGCTCGGGGTCGGCGAAGTACAGCTCGAGCGCGCACATGCGGTCGCTGCCCGCCGGCAGGCGCTGCTGCCTGGCCGCCGCGACCGCGCAGCGCTCGAGCGCCGATGGCCCCGCACCGGCAGCGATCACCGCGCCCGCGGCGTCGATCCGCAGCCCGAGCGTCACGCTGCCCTGGACCGCGTCGAGCCACTTCGCGCACGGCGCGAATGCCGCGAGCCAGCGGTCGAGCGCGACCTGGTCGGCGAGCGACGCGCCGTGGCCGCCGATCAGCTCTCTCGGCTCGCCGCGCGTCACCAGCGCGCGCTTCGGCGCGGGCCGCCACGGCGGCGCCGGAATGACGACGTTGACCGGCGCGCCCGGATCGATCTGCAGGCTGGCCACGCCGTCCTCGTCGAGGTCGGCGCCCTGGCCGCGGTCGCCGGCCTGCCACGCGCGCTTGACGGTGATCTTTCCGCCCGAGACCACGCGGCCGTCGGGCGTCGTCACCCGGACGTAGAGCCGGTTGTTGAAGCTCTCGACGAGGCCGTCGCCCAGCTCGGTCACCGCCGAGACCTGGATGCCGTCCTTGCTGAGCAGGATCTGCGCGGCGCCCTCGACGCGATCGCCCGCCGGGTCCACCGCCGAGATCCGCGCGGTCAGCGTGGCGCGCCCGATCAGATCCGGCGGCACCTCGGGCAGCGCGAGATCGAACCGCCCGTTCGCGGTGGTCTGCGCGCGCCGCGGCAGCAGCGAGTCGGTCCAGTCGCGCGGCGGCGGCCACTCGCCGGCGACGTCCCACGCGATGTCGAGCTGCGCCCCGGCGACCGGTGCGCCCGAGCTGTAGATCACCGCGCCCTTGATGCTCGGGCGGTCGCCCACCCGGTAGAACGGCCGGTCCGCGATCGCGTCGACCCGGAACCGCGGCAGCGTGAACGGCTCGACGGTGAACGGCACCTCGTCGGTCGAGCCCGCCGAGACCCAGGCGACCTTCCATGTCCCGGTGCGCGCGGCCTTGTCGAGCGGGAACGACCCGGCGACCACGCCCCAGTCGCCCGCCGGCGCCGCCTCCTCGAGCACGACCTCGTTGTCGGGGTCCTTCACCACCCACGTACCCGGCCGGCCGTCGAGCGGCGCCAGGTCTCGCGCGCGCAGCACCACGGCCCGGAACCGCACCGTGTTGCCCGGCTCGTAGAGCGGTCGGTCGGTGATGACGTGCACGCGCGCCGGCGTGTACAGCGCGATCGGCAGCGAGACCTCGCCTGGGCCCAGCTGCGTCCGGTAGCGCGCGCGGAGCTGATAGTCCCCGTCGGGGACCTCGGGCAGCGCCACGCTGGCCAGCGACGACGTCCCCGACCGCCGCCAGGTCGCCGCGAGCGGCTTCGCGTCGCCCTTGCCGACCAGCGACAGCTCGATCTCCCGCACGCCGGGCACCCCTGCGGTGCGGTCGGCGTCGGCATCGTCGGCCGTGTAGTGCGCGAGCACCTGCAGCCACACCGCACCGGAGGCCCCGCGCCGCAGCCCGGAGCCCTCGATCTGCGCCGACTGCCGCAGCTCTCCGTCGGGGCACGCGTCGATGTCGATGCCGTAACCGAACAGAAGCCGCGCGCAATGGTCGCGCCCCGCCCCGAGCGCCACCAGCCACAGCACGACGGCGATTCCGATCCAGACCTTCTTGCTCATCGTGCCGACCCCTAGTGACGTCTCACCGCCAAACGCGGTCTAAGACCCACTGTATCCCCTCGGACACCGGGGCAGACCGCTAACTTGGCGTGCGCGTCGTGAGGGAGTCCACCGCGTGGACCGGCGGGCGATCGCCGTTGATCAGGTGCTTGATCGCCGACAGCACGAGCCGCTGGTTCTCCAGCATCGATTTGCCGGCGAACACCGTCGACACGACCTCGATCCGATAGTGCCCGCCGCCGCCCGCCACGGCGACCTGCGCGTCGGGGATCCGCTGCTTCACCGCCGAGGTGATCGCGTCTTCGACGGAGCCAACGAAGTCGGTCGGGTGCTCGGACATGCTTGTCGTTGGCACGAAACCGGCCGCGACGCAACGGCTGGCTCCCGCCAGGGGAACCCTCGCCGCAGGGTGATTCCGTTCCTTGCTACGCGGCGGACCGGAATCGATCGGTTCGGCTCGGGCTCAAAACGACAAACGGCGGCACCCCTCGCAGGATGCCGCCGGATCACGAAACTGAGCTCGTCTCTAGAAGCGCTGCGCCAGGCGCGCGTAGAAGAACCGGCCCATGTAGTTGTACGTGGCCGAGTCGGAGTCGCCCGCGAAGCCGATGTAGATCAGCGGCGGGTTCTGGTTGGTCACGTTGTTGACGCCGACGGCGAGCGTGGTGGTGCCCGCCTTGCTCTTCATCGAGTAGCTGGCGAACACGTCGGCGGTGACGTTGGCGTCGACCGTGCGGTCCTGGCCGGTGAGGTCCATACGGAGGGCCTCGACGTCACAGTTGTTGTTGACGCACTCGCGGTAGCTGTGGATGTACCGGATGTTGAAGCCGGCGCCGACCGGCCCGTTGGCCCACGTCGTGTTGAAGTTGGCCTTCAGCTTCGGGTACACGCCGAGGTCGTAGACGCCCAGGCCGTTGATCACGCGGCCATCGACATCGACCTCGTACGACCGCAGGTACGTGCCCTCGATCGAGTGGTAGAGGCGGCCGACGCCCGGGTACACGTGGTCGTAGGACAGCGAGAAGTCCAGACCCGAGGTCTTGTTGCCGCCGACGTTGCGCAGTGGATCGTCGATGAAGTCGATCTCGTGCGTGTTGTCGGTGCGGTGGATCGCGTCGCAGTACTGCTGCAGACCGAAGTAGTAGCAGTTGCCGAGGATCGCCGTGGCGCCGAGCGCCTGCAGGGCTTGATCGATCTGGATGTGGAAGTAGTCGAGCGTGAGCGCGAGACCCTTGACCTCGGGCGGCGCGACCACGATGCCCGCGGTGAACACCTTCGCGGTCTCCTGCTTCAGCTTCGGGTTACCGCCGACGATCGAGCGCTGTTGCGCGGTGGCGAACGAGGCGTCGGCCGGCACGCCCTGTGCGGCGCAGCGATCGGCGACGACCTTGGGAAGCACGAGCGTGTTGTCGCCGGCGCTGGGCGGCGTCGTATCGCACGGGTCCTCGGACGCGGGGAAGTTGTCCGCATTGCCGGTGTAGAGCTCGGGGATCGATGGAGCGCGGAACGCGGTGGAGTACGTGCCGCGGAGCGCGAGGCCATGGAGCGTGCGGAACAGACCGCCGGCCTTCCACGTCATGCCCGAGCCGAACGTGTTGTAGCGGAACGCGCGAGCCGCGAGGTCGAGCTCGACCCACTCGACCCAGCCGCGGTGAGCGACCGGCACCGCCGACAGCTCCGCGAAGCCCTCGACGACGTTGTAGCTGCCGCCCGTGGGGAGCGCGGCATTGCCGGTGGTGTCACCGGTCGCGGTCAGCGGGTCGGGCGTGAAGCCACCCGACTCCTTGCGGTAGTCGGCGCCGAGCGCGAGGCCGACGTCGCCGCCCCACGGCGTCTCGGCGATGCGGCCGTGCGCGGTGGCGAGAGCCGAGTGCTCCTGGTTGAAGCCCGTCGACACGCCGGTGAACGTCGTGTAGCCGATCGCGCCCGGCGTGTCCGCCGTGATCGATCCCGTGGTGTTGGTCGAGTGGAACGGGTCGTTGACGCCGCCACCGAGGATGTTCATCGGGACGCAACCGGCGATCGGGGCGGTCGGCGTGCCGCAGGTCGGATTGCCGTTGCCGTCGATGAAGCTCGGGCCGAGCGCGTTCTGCAGGCGACCGACGATCAGGTTGCCTTCGTTGCGCTGGATCGAGTTGGTGCGGCCGAAGTTGTACGACAGCTCCCACTTCCAGTTCTTGAGCGCCGGGATGAGCTCCTCGCTGATCGCGCCGTTGAGGCCGCTCACGAGGCGGAAGCTGTCGACGTTCTGGAACGAGGCGCGCGGGCCGAACTCGACGAGGCGGCGGTTGTACACCGGGATGTCGACGCCGAGGTTGTTGTAGATGCTGTCCTTGGAGATCACGACGCCGTTGGGGCCCGCCTGGTTGGTGAACAGCGGCTCGGGGGCGAGCTGCTGGTTCGAGCTCCGGTTCATGTAGTTGCCCTCGAAGAACGCGTGGGTGTTCTTCGACATGTCGTAGCTGCCGGTCGCCGCCACGTTGTAGCGAGACGACGGCGTGTAGAGGTAGTTGACCGGCTGGTAGTTGTAGAAGTCCGACGGATTCATGAACGGACGCCATGCGCCGGCGCTCTGGTCGAAGGTGCAGTAGCGGACCGGCACCGTCATGCCCATCGCGTTCGTGGTCGTGCCGCACAGCTGGTAGGGCTGTCCGTTGGCGGTCGTCACCGCGGTGGTGTCGAGGCGACCGGTCGGGATCGCGCTCGAGCCGCCGGGGGATTCCTCGCGCGTCGCGAAGTTGAAGTTCTTGTCGATCGTCGAGAAGCCGCGCTCGCCTGCGAACACCGGCTCCTGATCCTGGTAACCGGCGGCGAACAGCACGTGGCCCTTGTCGCCGGACAGGCCGGTGACGAAGCTGCCATCGAACGCGAAGCCGTCGCCCTTCTGCGAGCCGCCCGTGTAGAGCGCGACCTCGGTGCCGTTGAAATCGGTGCGCGTGATGACGTTCACCACGCCGCCGACGGCATCCGAGCCGTAGATCGCCGAGGCGCCGTCCTTGAGGACCTCGATGCGATCGAACATCGCGAGCGGGATCGTATTGATGTCGACCGACGCGTCGGCGCCGGTACCGCTGGACACGACGCGGCGGCCGTTGATCAGCGTGAGCGTGCGGTTGGTGCCGAGGCCGCGGATGTTGACGCGGGTCGAGCCGTCGCCGCCGTTGTTCGCCTGCGCGTTGATCGCGTTGGACTGCGCGGGCAGCTTCTGCAGGATGTCACCTACAGTGGCCAGACCAGCCTGCTCGAGCTGCTCCTTCTTGAGGATCGCAACGGGGGCTGGCGTGGTGAGATCGCGACGCTCGATCGCCGAGCCCGTGATCGTGATCACCTCCTCTTTCGACTCCTGCTCGGAGAGCTTCTTGAGCTCCTCGTCGCTGAGGTTTGGAGTCGACTCCACGGGGGCGGGCGCAGGCGCAGGGGTTGCCTCTGGCGTGGGTGCCGGGGGCGCAGGCTCGGCCGGCGCGGCCGGCGGGGTTCCACTGTCTGCTGGTGGTTGATCGCCGCTTGGCTGCGGCGCCTGTGCGACTCGCTTTGCGTCGCGGCTCCGCATTCGGAGCGTTTTTGGCGCGTCGCTGTTGGTGGTGGTGTCGGCTGCGACCGGCGCTACGCCGACGAAGAGGAGAGACATACAAGCTAGAGTCTTCATTCGCGTCATTCGGCTGCTCCCAGTTCGGCACGAGGCTCTCATAGCGACCCCGATTTGGGATTACTGCGGACAGCTAACTTGTAATGACGCGCCATGTACCGAATGTAATTCATGGAGCCCTAACTACCTCAACACCCTGACGCACCCCATACTGAATTATTGTTCAGATAATGTATTATCAGCTGATTATCTTACTCAAGAACAGTATTATGGGGCACGCTGCCCCGGCGGGTTGAGCGTGGTACTGCGCACAAAAAAAAGCCCCCCGGGACCACCATTCCCGGCGGGCGTCGTGACAGCGAGTGATGCTGTGAGCGGGCCGTGAGCGCCGTGAGCGCGACGACCGTGGGTCGTGGACGGTGGGATGAGCGCGCCGAGCGAAACTACTGGGCCTGGTCCTTTCCCTGATTCCTCATTGTCAGGACCTCTTCGCGCACGCTCTGAGCAAACGCCTTGAGCTCCTGCATCGAGTTGCGAACGCGTGTTCCCGCCGCCTTGTTGCCGTCCTTGTAGAACTTCTCGAAGTCGCTTGCCATCGCGGCGACGAGTTGCTGCAGCTCCGCGAAGCGGCTCGTCGGGGCCGAGGTCTCGGACTCACTGGTCTGGGTTTCGCTGTTGGTCTCCATGAGGCTTGACACCTTGCCCCGAGACTCTGACATCGGCAAAAAAGCTTGGATCGCCCTGGAACATTTGGGGTTGTTGGCAGTGGCAAGTTCATTTGGACCTCCGCCGCCGCTACAATCGGCGGCATGCAAATCCGAGCAGCCGCGATCGCACTCCTCGTGGCGTGTGGATCTTCGAAGTCGCCGGAGGGTCCCAAACCAGAGGAGCGGATCAAGACGCTCGAGACCGAGCTACAAAAGACCAAGGACGAGCTGCTGAAAGCCAACGTTGCGGCCGAGGATCTGAAGAAGAACGAGGCGGAGCTCAAGACCAAGGCCGACGAGGCGAGCCAGCTGCAGGCCAAGCTGTCCGCCGCGGTCGGCAAGAGCGGTGAAGTGACGACCGCCGACGGCGCGGTGAAGCTCGAGCTCGTCGATCAGATCCTGTTTCCGACGGGCGAAGCCAACCTGACGCCGAACGGCAAGGACGTCCTCGGCAAGGTCGGCGCGGCGCTCAAGGAGATCGGCGACAAGCAGATCTGGGTCCAGGGCCACACCGACGATCAGCCGATCTTCCCGCGCAAGCCCAAGCCGGGCGCGCACGACGCCAAGGCGAAGAGCGCCAAACCGACCGGCAAGGAGAAGACGGCCAAGGCGGATCCGAAAGCCAAGGTCGATCCCAAGGCCAAGCCGGACGCGAAGCCCGATACCAATGATGCGGTACTGCCATTCGTCACCAACTGGGAGCTGTCGGCGGCGCGCGCGCTCACCGTCGTGCACTTCCTGCAAGACGAGGCGAAGGT
This sequence comes from Kofleriaceae bacterium, assembly GCA_035472155.1. GTDB lineage: Bacteria > Myxococcota_A > Polyangia > Haliangiales > Haliangiaceae > JABFXX01. The sequence goes on along the minus strand of DATIPJ010000391.1, from coordinate 14,818 downwards.
CGAGCCGTCGCGACTCGCCGCGGTCGCGTTCGGCCAGTACCGGCCGGTCAGCAAGAGCAAGGCGAAGAACCGGCGGATCGAGATCGTGCTCTATCCGCGCGCGAAGCTGACGCCGCGCTGACGGCGCGCAAGGCTCGAGCCACATTCGCGGCGAGGTCCCTCGGGGGCGGTTTGCGCCTTAGCAAAACATTCATCCGCGCGCACACGGCCGGCGCAGCGAACGGTGGATGCCGCCCGCGCGCGATGTGATACGCCCCAGCGCATGCGCCAGCACCTGGGGAATAGGACGCTCGTCGCGCTCGGGGTCGTGATCGCGGCGGTCATCGGCGGCTGGTGGTGGCTGCACGGCCGCACGCAGGCCAAGCCCGCGGCTGCCGCGGCGACCCGCGCCGAGTTGCCCGCGATGCCGGCCCCCGACCGGCCGGGCCGCAACGGCGAGATCACCGGTTCGCCGCGCGTCCTGATCGACGACGACCCGCGCGGCTCGCTGCGGCTCGAGGGCCAGGTCATCGACGCCGACGATCACGGCGTCGCGGGGGCGACCGTGGTGCTGGCGTCCAATCCGCCGCGTACCGTGCTGACCGAGGCCGACGGCAGCTTCAGCTTCGACGGACTGGTCGGTCGCCCCTACACGCTGCTCGCGCGCGCGGCCCAGGGCGTCGCGGGGCCGATCACGGCGCGGCTCACCGAGCGATCCGACCCCGTGGTGCTGCGCCTGCGGCCCGCGAGCAAGCTCACGGTCACGGTGGTCGGCATCGACGGCAAGCCGCTCGGCGGCGCGACGGTCGAGCTGCGCGGCATCGATGTCCAGCGCCTGACGACCAAAGCCGGAACGAGCGAAGCCCGGGGCGACACGCCGGAGGCGCGGGCGGCCCGGACCAGCGAAGCGAGGGACGGCTGGAAAACCATGACCGGCGTGGCGGTGTTCGCCCCGGTCGTACCCGGGCCGTACCAGATCGCGGCGTGGGCCGATGGCATGGCGCACAGCTTCCAGCGCATCCAGATCGGCGCGGGTGACGCCGAGGCGCGCATCAAGCTGAGCGCGGGCGCGGCGGTGGCCGGCAAGGTCGTCGACGACCGCGGCGCCGGGATCGGAGGCGCGCGCGTGCGCTACGGCGGCGCCTCCGACTGGGGCCAGCAGGCCCGCGGTGCGCTCGACGGCGTGATGACCGCCGCCGACGGAACGTTTCGCTTCGAGGCGCTGCCGGCGGGCTCGTTCCGGTTCACGGCGAGCCACCCCGAGCGCGCGGCCGGCAGCTCGGGCCTGGTCACGCTCGACGGCAAGACGCCGCACGAGGGCGTGGTGATCACGCTTGCCGTCGGCGCGGTGGTCAAGGGCCACGTGGTCGATGCGCAGCACCGCCCGGTCGCCTCGGCGCGCGTGCGGATCGCGGGCGCGTCGGGCGATCCGCGCCGCGCGGCGTTCGATGCGCCGCGCCAGGCCTACAGCGACGCGCAAGGTGCATTCGAGATCAAGGGACTGCCGCGCAAGGCGCTGTCGGCGGTCGCGCTCCACGAGACCGGCTCGTCGCAGACCGTGGCGGTCGATGCGAGCAGCGGCGATGTCACGGAGCTGACGCTGACGATCGATGTCACCGGCACGATCTCCGGAATGGTCGTCGATCCCAAGGGCGAGCCCGTCGAGGCCGCCCAGGTCACAGCCGGTCCGTCGTTCGGAGGTCGTGGCCCGGGTGGCCCCGGCAGCCCCGGCGGCCCCGGCGGCCCCGGCGGCCCCGGCGGCCCCGGCGGGGGCTTCGCCGACTTTCGCCTGCGCGGCTTGCCCGATGCCCTGAGCGACGCTGCGGGCAAGTTCACGCTGACCGGGCTCGCGCCCGGCGAGTACCGGCTGACCGCGAGCACCGGGCGCGCGGGCGGCCGCGGCCGGGGCGCCCGCGACGGCGTCACCGCGAGCACCGGCGACAGCAACGTCCGCCTCGTGCTCGAGCCCGATGGCAGCGTGAAGGGCAAGGTGGCGTTCGACGACGGCAGCGCCCCCGATCTGTTCACCGTCGGCGTCGGGCCGAACCAGCAGTCGTTCACCGGCAGCGGCGGCAGCTTCACGCTCGACGGGCTGGCGCCCTCGACCTACGAGCTCACCGTGCGCGGTCCGAGCTTTCAGAGCCGCTCGGTCGAGGTCGTGATCGAGGGCTCGCGCACCACCGATGCAGGCACGATCACCGTCGTGCGCGGCCGCTCGATCGGCGGCATCGTCGTCGCCGACGGTCAGCCGGTCCCCGACGCGACCGTATCGGCGGGGACGCTCCTGTTCGGCAACGGCACCACGAGCTCGGCGCAGGTCCCCGCGGGCGCGGGCGGCCCGGGCGGCATCGCCGGCGCGTTCGGCGCTGGCACCAAGACCACGACGACCGACGCCGCGGGCACGTTCTCGCTGTCGGGGTTCGGCCCGGGCGACCTGACGATCGTCGCCGAGCAGGACGCGATCGGCCGCTCGCCCGCGCTGCGCGTGCCGACTGCGATGCCCGGGCAGACCTCGCTCACGCTCACGCTCCAGAAGTTCGGCTCGCTTGGCGGCACGCTGCGCCAGGGCGGCAAGCCCGCCGAGGGCGTGGTCGTCACCTGCCAGTCGACGTCGACGCCGGGCGCGATCTACACGGTGCCGGCCGGCAGCGACGGCGCGTACCGCTTCGATCGCCTCGCACCCGATACGTACAAGGTGTCGGCCACGCTCGGGAACCTGAGAACCGGCACGCGGTTCTACTCCAAGCAGGTCGATGTGCCACCGGGCGGCCAGGTCACGGTCGACCTCACCGTCGACGCCGGCACGGTCGCGCTCAGCGTCGCGATCACCGCGCGCACTGGCCTGGGCCTGGCCAGCGCGTGGCTCGTGAGCGGGCAGCTCACGGCGCGCACGGCCAGTGAGCTGTCGCTGCGGCTCGCGGCGGCGGGGACCGGCGCCTCGCAGCGCGTGGTGTCGCGCGGCGGCCAGCCGGCGCAGTTCACCGAGGTCGCCCCCGGGCCCTACAGTGTCTGCGTCACCCCGTATCCGGTCGAGGTCACCGGCCTCACGGCGATCACCTATGCGAACGCGCACGGCGACGTGCTGCCGGCGTACTGCCAGCCGGTCAACGTCGCGGCCACGCCCGATCAGCAATCGGCCTCCATCGCCGTCGAGATCCCGCCGTTCATCCCCGATCCACCGGCTCCGGGCGGCCCGGGCTCGGGTTCGGGGGCCCCTCCGCCGGGCGGCAGTCCAAGGTCCCGGCCAGCCGCGGGCTGAGCGCGCCGGCTGCGGGCAACGGGCGTGATCGTCATCGGATCCGTGACGATCATCTGGGAGGAATCGAGGCGTCGCAGTGCCGTGGGGGCCGATCTTGGAATTCGAAGATCGGAGATCGGAGGGCAGGATCGTGATCGTCAACGTCAACGTCAACGTTGACGCTAACGATCTCCCCCCCGGCTCGGCGCGGCGGTGCCCGGGCGCCCGGCGCGCGGTGCAGTATGGTCGGGCGATGGCGCGAGCACGAGCTTCGGTGAGCCGCGCAAAACCGGCAGCCCGACCCCAGCGATCCGCGAAGGCATCGCGATCCGCGAAGACACCGCGATCGGCAAAACCCACGCGATCCGCGAAGACATCGCGATCCGCGAAGACATCGCGATCCGCGAACGCCGCGGCCGACCTCTCGGCGGCCGAAGGGCGGCAGCTCGCGCTTGCGGGGCAGGGCTTCGGTTCCCGCCCGGAGGCGACCACGCTGCGGCACGTGCACGACTTGCTCGACGACATCGCGCTGATCCAGGTCGACTCGGTGAACGTAGTGTGCCGCAGCCAGGAGCTGCCGCTGTGGGCGCGGCTCGGGGCGCACGCGCGCGACGCGCTGCCGGCGCTGTGCAAGCAGGGCGAGATCTTCGAGTACTGGGCGCACGAGGCGAGCCTGATGCCTGTCGAGCTCCAGCCGCTGTTGCGCTGGCGGATGGCCGAGGCGCGCGATCAGGCGTGGCGCGTCGTGCGCTCGATCGCGCACCGCGATCCGGCCTACGTCGAGGCGGTGCGCACCGAGGTCCATGCACGCGGCCAGCTCATGGCGCGCGATCTCGAGGAGCGAGCGCCGCGCGGCAAGCGCCGCGAGTCGTGGTGGAGCTGGGACGACCGCAAGCGCGCGCTCGCTTACCTGTTCTGGGCCGGCGAGATCACCGCGGTGCGCTCCGCGTCGACCTTCGAGCGCGTGTACGCGCCGTTTGACCGCGTGCTGCCGGCCCACGTGCTCGCGATTCCGACGCCGGATCCCGACGAGGCGCGGCGCGAGCTCCTGGTACGCTCGGCGCGTGCCCTCGGCGCGGCCACCGCGCGCGACCTCGCCGACTACTTCCGGATCAATGTCCCGATCGCCCGCCGCCTCATCGCCGAGCTGGTCGAGGCGCGCCGGCTGATCCCGGTCACCGTCGAGGGCTGGCGCGAGCCGGGCTACCTGCACCCCGACACCGCGCGGCCGCGGCCGATCGCGGCCACCGCGCTGCTGTCGCCATTCGACTCGCTGATCTGGGAGCGCCGCCGCACCGAGCGCGTGTTCGGCTTCTCGTACCGGATCGAGATCTACACGCCCGCCCACCGGCGCATGCCCGGCTACTACGTGCTGCCGTTCCTCCTCGGCGACGCGCTGGTCGCCCGGGTCGACCTCAAGGCCGATCGCGCGGCGGGCGCGCTCCGGGTGCACGCGGCCTACGCCGAGCCCGGCGCGCCGTCCGGTACCGCCGCGGCGCTGGCCGCCGAGCTCGCTGCGTTCGCGCGCTGGCTGGGCCTTCCGCGCGTCGTCATCGGCCGGCGCGGCGACCTCTCTCGCGCGCTGCGCGCCGCGCTGTAGCGCGCCGAAAAACAAACGGCCCTGCGGAGCACAGCTCCACAGGGCCCACTCGATTCACGACGTCGTGCCGTCTATTGCGTCGCGTGCGTCGCGGTGACCACCCCGGCGCCGATCGTCCGTCCGCCCTCGCGGAGCGCGAACCGCACGCCCGGCTCGAGTGCGACGGGCCGATCGAGCGCCAGGTGGACCTCCGCACGGCCGCCCGGGGCGATCTCGGTCTCGACCCCGAGCGTCGCGGTCACGTCCGTGGCCCCGACGAACAGCTGCGGCCGGTACCCGGCGCGGATCGGCCTGGCTCGACCGCCCTCCTTGGAGGTCAAGAGGTAGAGCTCGGCGCGACACTGCCGGTGCGGCTTGACCGACCCGGGGGCTGCGAGGACCTGGCCGCGGACGATCTCACCGCGATCGACGTTGCGGAGCCGGAGGCCGACGTTCTGGCCGGCCTTGGCCTCGCGCTGCTCGCGGTGGAACGACTCGATGCCGGTGATGACCACGGGCCGCTCGCCGTCCTTGCGGCCGACGACCTCGAGCGTGTCCCCGACGGCGACGACGCCGCGGGTGACCCGCCCGGTGACGACGGTCCCGATCCCGGTGATCGTGTGAACACTCTCGACCGGCATCAGGAACGGCGCCGTCAGGTCGCGCACCGGCTCGGGGATCGTGCGGTCCATCGTCGCGACCAGCTCGTCGATCGTGGCCACCCACGGGTCGTCGAGCTTGCCGCTCGCCACCGCCTGCAGCGCGCCCAGCGCCGAGCCCTTCACGATGGGCACGTCGCTGTACGCGAACTGCCGGAGCAGATCGTCGATGTCGAGCACGACCAGGTCGACCAGCTCGCGGTCCGCCACGTCCATCTTGTTGACGAACACGACCAGGTGCGGCACCCCGACCTGGCGAGCGAGCAGCACGTGCTCGCGCGTCTGGTCCTGGCTGCCCTGCGTGGCGTCGACGAGCAGGATCGCGCCGTCCATCTGGGACGCGCCCGTGATCATGTTCTTCACGTAGTCAGCGTGGCCCGGACAGTCGACGTGAGCGTACCGGCGCACCGCGGAGTCGTACTCGACGTGAGCCAGATTGATGGTCACGCCCTTCCGCTTCTCCTCGGGAGCGCTGTCGATCTGGTCGAACTCGAGGCGCTTGCCGCCGTGACGAGCCGCCATCACCTGGGTGAGCGCGGCGGTCAGGGTGGTCTTGCCGTGGTCGACGTGACCGATGGTTCCGACATTGACGATGGGCTTCAGCATGACAGTCTCGTTTCTCCTGCGAGCCGGGCGACTCGCGGTTTCGCGCCAGCACAGGTGCGCGGACCATCCGAACGACCTGGGTCGGCGCGGCCCGAAAACGCCGAAAACGAATGCAGGCCCCGGTGACACGCAGTCACGGGGCCCGGCACTCGCACTACGGCACTGCTAGCTGCTAGGCACTCGAGACGAACGCGTCCCACGAAGCAGCTCGGACCGAGCTGCAGGTGGGCGACGACGACGACGAGCGCGACGAGCAGAACATGGCGACGGGTCTATTTGAGGCCTCGTCCGTACAAAGTCAATACCTCGCGTGCGAGGTGGCCAATCCCGCGATTCGCGATCCTCGCTACTCGGTGAGGAGCTTCTCGACGACCGGGTAGTCCTTGTCGCGGATCCCGCCCGCGCGGGCGCAGCGCAGACGGTTGGCCGGGCTGACGAACAGCTGGATCGGGATCGCGCCGTCATCGAGGCCCATCGCCTTGAGCCACGCCGTGCGCTTCTCCGCGCTGGCGACCCGGATCGACGGCGGCGTGTCGGGGTGCTCCTTGCGGAACGACGCGACGTCGGCGTCCGAGTCGTCGACCGAGACGAACGACAGCTCGACCTTCTTGCCGGCGGCCGCGAGCTTGTCGCGCCACGCGATCAGCCGCGGCATCTCCTCGATGCACGGCTTGCACCACGTGGCCCAGACGTTGACCCAGCGCCACGTCGTCGGCGCCGACGGTGCGGTACCCGCGGCCAGCTCCGGCCAGTGAAAGGCCGCGCCGTGATCGTCGGCCGCGTGGCGATCGCAGAACGCCTCGGTGGTCACTGCCTGTGCGGTCTTGACCTTGGCGCCATCGGTGCGCGCGGTGGGCTCGACGGGCTTGTCGGTCTTGTTCTCGCAGGCGGCCAGCGCCAGCGCGATCGCGATCAGAGTTGGCAGTCGATCCATGCGACGAACGCGCTCCGGTTGAGTTGTTCGGGGCCGCACGCAGCACCCGAGCTGCGCTTCCACGCGCAGAACTCGGTCTCGAGCTGCGCATACTCCTCACCCAGCCACAGCATGCCGACCTCCTTGTCGAGATCGGGGTCCTTGAACTGCTGCCGCAGGTGCCCCATCACCGCCTCCGCGCGCGCCTTCGACAGCTCGCGGTTGTGCTCCGCGGTTCCTTCGGGCGATGCGCGCGCCACGACGAAGAACCAGCTCGCGCCGCGCTGATCGGCGAACACCTGATCGACGAGCCCGATGCTGCCGGCGTCGAGATCCGACTTGTCCTTCTCGAACTGCACGATGCCGCCGCGGTCCTTCATCGGGCGGAACAGCGCATTGAAGTCGTGCCCGCTCATCGTCGCGACGTTCTTGGCCTGCACCGGCTGGCAGCCGCGCACGGCGTTGTTGCCGACGAGGCCGCAGCTCATCAGCACGCGGCGCAGGATGCGCTTGAGCTCGGGGTTGCAATACGCGACGTCGGATGCCGACGCCACCGGCGCCAGCTCGGCGGGCTTGGCCGACATCTCGACCAGCCGCGCGTCCGCCGAGCGAATCCACAGCCCGGTCATCGCCGCCGGAACCGCCAGCAAGACGATCAGGATCACCGCCCGCACCATCACGGCACCTCCCGTGGCCATGCCACCGGCAGCACCATCGAGTCCATCGCTCTCGTCGTCATCACCGCACCTCCCCGGGCCGCGTGACGGGCTGGTCCGCGGGCCCGTTGTCGGCCGGCGGCTTCGGCGCGGGTCGGCGCGGCGGCGTCCTCCGCGGCGGTGGCTTGCGCGCTGGCTTCTCGGCCGACTTGTCGGCGTTCGTGGCCGCGGTGTCGGACGCTTTGCGCGGCGCGGCCTTGTCGGTCGGCTTGTCTGTTGCCTTCTCGGACGTTCCCTTGTCGGCAGACTCGCCCGGCGGCGCCTTGCCCGACCCGCCCTCTGGAGCATTGCCGGACGCCGGCTTGTCCGCGCTGGCGGGTGCTGCGCTGTCGGTCTTGCTCTCGGATGCCGGCGCCGCGCCCTCGGTCGAGCTTCCGGAGGCCTTGTCCGAAGGTTCGGTAGCTGGCTTCTCGGCGGCGCTTCCGCTGGTGCTCGCCGACTCGGAGGCCTTATCGCTTGTTGGCTTGTCCGACGACGACTTGTCCGATGACGGCTTGTCCGATGACGGCTTGTCCGCCGATGCCTTGTCCGCCGATGCCTTGTCCGCGCCCGCGCTCCCGGCTGCGGACTTGTCCGGCGGTGCGCCCGCACCCTCGGCCGCCTTGCCGGGCGGCTTCTCGAGCGGCGATAGCTTTCCTGCCGCGTGGCGCTCGAGCATGTTCGACAGCGTGTATTCGAGCCCGAGGTCGACGTCCTCGTCGCACAGCTTGACCCGGTCGATGAAGATCTGCGGCGTCAGCACGCGGATGTTGTTGGCGACGATCCAGCGCAGCGACTTGTTGAGCCGCGAGCGCGCGTCCGGTGAGCCCACGCACGAGGCGAGGTTGGGGAACCGCTGCTTGACGATGCGCGCGGCCGCCGTCGGGTCGGCCCGGGTCTCGTTGCGGATGCGCTCCTGCTCGTCGAACGCCCAGGCGATCACGTCGGGGGCCTTGTCGCCCGCGCACAGGACCGCCTCGCTGACCGTGCAGGCGCCGGGGTGCGTGGCCTCGGTGACCATCCAGTTGCAGGTGTTATCGAGAGGGAACAGCACGGCCTTGCGGTCGAGCCGCTCGCCCAGGCCCGATGCCGCGAGCCGCTGCTCGAACGCCTTGCAGGCCGGGCACAGCGGATCGAGCACCTCGATCGTCGGCGCGCCGCGCGCCGAGGCGCGGTCGACACGCATCATGATGCCGTAGGTATCGTCGGGCCGCGACAGGCCTTCGCAGGTGCCGATGAAGCGCGCGTGGTCGGGCGACAGCCCAAGGTAGAGCGCGATCGGGACGGCGACGAACGCGACGCCGACCGCGAACATCGCCGCGATGAAGCCGCCGGACGCCGGCGCAGTGCTCACGCCCGGCGCACCGACCGCGACCAGCTGCCCGGTCGACGCAGCGCGGGCCCGGCCGACGAAGGCGGGCTCGCCGCGGTGGCGCTCCTGCTCGACCGGCGGCTCGATCGGCTGGCCCCTGCGCGCCGCCACCGCCGAGCGCCAGACGATGAGCGCGCCGATGAAGACCGCCGCGCTCGCGATGTAGATGCAGACGCAGAGCTTGCAGACGGTGCCGAGCTTGGACAGCGAGATGCCGAGCATCACCGCCGAGGTCGCCGCCGGCAGCACGCTGGCGAGCGCGAGGAAGCCGGTCGCGCGCGGGTCGTCCTTGCGGCGCGTGACCAGGAGATCGAGCGTGTAGAACACCAGGAACGCGAACACCGACATCGCGGGCAAGGAGATCGGGATGCCGCCCCACACGCCCGTGCGCATCACCGACGAGTACGGGCTCATCATCGCGACCTGGCAGCCCGATTCTCCGGTGTGCGTGACGCCGGGGATGAACGAGCAGTGCAGGCTGTGGACCTGCCGGTCGAGATGCTGCACGAAGTCGTAGGTCGAGACCGCGGCGAATACGAGGCCCACGGTCGCGCCGACAAGCACCAGGATGAGCCATGGCTGTGGGCGTCTCATCGACCTCCTGTATATCTCCTCCGGAGGGCGCGCGCCCGAGTTTTCACCTTGTGCGTCCGAGGGTTGTGCGGCGGGGTGCTGGCCTTCGGTGCACGCGCATTGCAAGGTGTGCAAGGCATGGCCGCAAACCTCTACGACACGCTCGGCGTCAAGCGCGATGCCAGTGAAGACGACATACGCAAGGCGTATCGCAAGCTCGCGCGCAAGCACCATCCGGATGTGAACCCCGGCAACAAGACCGCGGAGGAAAAGTTCAAGGCGATCTCGTCCGCGTACGAGGTGCTCTCGGACGCCAAGAAGCGCGCGGCCTATGACGAGTTCGGCGAGGCGTCGCTGCAGGGCGGGTTCGACGCCGCCAAGGCGCGCGACTATGCGCGCTGGCAGGAGCGCCGCGAGCAGCGCACGACACAGTTCGATGGCGATGGATCGGGCCAGGGGCCGATCGAGTTCGATTTTGCAGAGCTGTTCAACCGCCGCCGCGGTCCGAGCCGCGGCCAGGACCTCCACGCGGTGTTCCAGATGGACCTGCGCCAGGCGATCGAGGGCGCCGAGGTCGCCATCGACGTGCCCGAGCAGGGCAAGGTGCGCGTGCGGATCCCGCCGGGCGCCGACAACGGCTCGGTGATCCGGCTGGCCGGGCGCGGCGCACCGGGGCCGCGCGGCGGACCGCCCGGCGACCTCGTGATCGAGTGCGAGGTCAAGCCGCACCCGCTGCTCCGCCGCGAGGGGCAGGACCTCTACCTGACGCTGCCGGTCACCGTCGACGAGGCGTACAACGGTGCGAGCGTCGACGTGCCGACGTTCGAGGGCACCGTGGTGCTCAAGATCCCGCCGCGCTCCCAGAACCACGCGCGCCTGCGGTTGCGCGGCAAGGGGGTCGAGCGCAAGTCCACCCGCGGCGACCTGTTCGTCGAGCTCGATGTCCGGATGCCGGACCAGGCCGACGACGCGCTCGCCGCCGCGCTACGGGCCAGCGCCAAGGCGTACTCGAAGCCGGTCCGCGAGGGGCTCGCGCTATGACGGCGGCGCGCTTCACCTACCAGCGCCTGGTCGAGCTGGTCGACGATGACGACGAGCTGATCGCGCGGCTGGTCGAGGACGGGGTGATCGAGGTCCGCGACGACGACCGCGTGCTGGTGGACATCGATAGCGTGCTCGCGGCGCGCACGCTGCGCGAGCTCGAGGTCGACTGGTCGGGCATCGCGATCATCCTGCGGCTGCGCGACGAGCTGGCGGCTGCGCGCCGTCGGATCGCCGAGCTCGAGACCGGGCCGCGCGGCGACAGCGGCGGCGAGCGCTGAGCCGCGCTACGCCGGCCGGGCCGGAGCCGACGCCGGCGCGCCGTAGTCGAGCGCCGCGTTGACCCGCGCGATGATCTCGGCGCCAAATTCCTCGGCGCTCGCCGCGACCACGCCGAAGCCGAGGCGGACCGCGCCGTCGTAGAGGCCCGAGTCGACGCTGGCCGCGCGGCAGCGCTCGGCGACCACCCGGGCGCCTTCGAGCGAGGTCCCCGGCATCACGATCGCGAGCTCGTCGGCGCGGATCCGGAAGCAGCCATCGATCATCCGGGTGTGCGCCTTGAGGATGCCGGCGAGCTTGCGCAGCAACTCGTCGCCGGTCGTGGGACCCAGGCGGTCGATCGCGGTCTCGAGCCCGTCGAGCTTGACCACGCCGAGGCTGAACGAGTGGCGGAACCGGCGGTTGCGATTGAGCTCGGCCTCGAGCCGCTCGTCGAAGGCGCGGCGGTTGCCCAGGCCGGTCAGCGCATCCTGCAGGCTGTCGTAGCGCGGGCGCGGATAGGTGTACGCGCGGTGCAAGGCGATCGCGACGATCTGGCCGAGCATGCGCAGCGTCTCGATGTCCTCGTCGGTGAACGCCGCCGCGCGCGGCGAGATGACCTCGAGCGCGCCGACCGCGATCTCGCCGTAGAGCAGTGGCACGCACAGCACCGAGCCGGGCGAGGCCGCGCGCGCACCCGTGGCGTCGGCGCTGGCCAGCGGATCCTCGGCCGCGCGGTCGATCCGCAGCGCCTTGCGCTCGGCCACGCTCCGGCCGGCGAGGCTCGACGCTCGGGCGACGCGCGCACCCTCCTCGTGGGAGCTCGGGCCGGTGATCGCCCGGTACACCAGGTCCTCGCCGTCGACCAGCGCGACCATCGATGTGGCGGCCGCGGTCAGCAGGCGCGCGCGCTCCGCCACGATCCGCATCACCTCGTCGGCGTTCATCGCCGCGGCGGCGATGGCGTTCTGCAGCTCGATGATCGCGAGCAGTCGCGCCTGGCCGGGAGGCGAGCTGGACACCCGAGCATCATACAAGCCGCACCCGACCCGCGGCGGTCCCGGACACGCTGTCTCATCGCGGCCTTGCGCTCGGTGATCCTCCCGGGCGTCCGCCTTTACCTCCTTACCTTCGATCACCTACCATCGGAGGGTTCATGGGTGGACGTAGGTGGATGCCAGCGCGATCGCATCCCACCACTCGAAACTTGTTCAGCTGCGTACGCCGTAGGGCGAACATGGACTCTGGAGGATGAATGGCCGACGATCCCAAGGAACCCACGAAGACCTTGCTGGGCTGGCTGCCGCCGCCCAATGACCCGGCGTGGGATCAGCAGCAACAGCAACCGTACGCTCCGCCACAAGCATATTCGCAACAGCCGTCGTCCGACGCGCAACGAGCGCAGGCCGGGTGGCCGCAGCCGCAGCAACCGCAGGCGGGGTACGCCCAGCCGCAAAACTACGGGCACGCCGCACCGCAGCCGTATGGCCAGCAGCCGGGCTACGGGCAACCGGCGTACGGGCAACCGCCGCAGGCGTATGGTCAGCCGCAACAGCTCGCGCAGGTACCGCAGCAGAGCTTCGGTCCTCAGGGCTATGGCTCGCAGCAGGGCTTCGCTCCGCAGCCGGGCTTTCCTCCGCAAGGTCCGCAGGGATATGGGCAGCAGCCGAGCTTCGGCCAGGCGCCTCAGGGCTATCCCCAGCAACGCAACCAGGCGCCGTCGAGCCCGCCCGGCCAGAGTTATCCGCAGGCGCAGGGATATCCACATGGGCAGGCGCAGGCGAGCTATCCGCAGGCGAGCTATCCGCAGGCGCCGCCGTATGGCGGCTATGGGCAGGCCGCCGCCGCGGCGAGCTTTCCGTCGGGCGCGCAGGCTCCGCAGGACCGCGCGATCCCCGGCGCGAACGCCACCGTCGGCGTGTCCGACCGCGTGCGGTTCATCCGCATGACGTACCTCCACCTGCTCGGCGCGATCCTCGTGTTCGCGGGCCTGCTCTACCTGCTGATGACCAACGAGACGCTGATCGCCAAGGTCTCGCTGCCGCTGGTCAACTTCGCGTTCGGCGGGCGGTGGAACTGGGGCATCGTGCTGCTCGCCTTCATGGCGGTGAGCTGGCTCGCCGACTACTGGGCAACCCACGCAACGTCGCGCGCGACGCAGTACGCGGGCCTCGGGATCTATGTCGTGGCCGAGGCGCTGATCTTCGTCCCACTGCTCGCGATCGTCGCGGCCAAGACGTATGTGATCCTCGCGCGCGGCGGCCACGAGCCGCACATCGTGCGCGACGCGGCGTTCACCACGCTCGGGATCTTCGGCGCGCTCACCGCGTCGGTGCTGATCAGCAAGAAGGACTTCTCGTGGATGCGCAGCGGCCTGGTGATGGTGTCGGCCGGGGCGATGATGCTCGTCGTGCTCTCGCTGGTGTTCGGCTTCAACCTCGGGATCGTGTTCTCGATCGCCATGGTGCTGCTCGCGGCGGGCTACATCCTCTACCAGACGTCGCAGGTGCTCGCGCACTATGACCCGCGCCAGCACGTGGCGGCGGCGCTCGCGCTGTTCTCCTCGGTGGCGCTGATGTTCTGGTACGTGATCCGCATCTTCCTCCGGATGCGGCAATAATTACGCCCAGGCCCGGCCGCGCCCGGGCCGTGTTATGACGATGGCGTGAGCCGCCGCGTCCGCATCGGCACATGCGCGGGCCCCGCGGATGCAGCGCTGGTTCGCGCGATGTTCTCGGCGCGCGGCATCCCGGTCGTCGTCGGCGCCGAGCACCACAGCAGCATGCTGGGCGGGCTCGGTGGCGGCTTTCTGTCGCTCGACATCTGGGTCGCCGAGGAGGACAGCGAGGAGGCGGCCGCGCTGTTGCGCGATGTCCGCGAGCCGGGCGCGTCGGGCGACGGCGAGCTGTCCGACGACGAGCTCAGCGCCGACCTATCGCCCGATGGCGACGAGACCAGCTTCTCGACCTCGCAGGCCGATGCCGCGACGGCCCTGGCGCATGCGAGCAGCACCGACGACACGCCCGACAGCTTCCATCTGTTCATCGAGCGCCGGCGGCGCACCGGTATCGCGCTCCTGCTCGGATGCTGCATCACCTTCGGCACCGCGCACATGTTCACGCGCGCCTGGCTGCGCGGCCTGGCGCTCGCGGGCCTCGAGCTCCTCGGGATCCTGAAGCTCGCTGCCGGCGAGCGCATCGGGACGCTGGCGATCGTGAGCGCCGTCGCCGTCGATATCACCGGCGCGGTGTGGCGCGTGTGGACGCAGGATCGCCCGGCGCTGCCCGAGGCGCGTCTGCGCCGCTAAGCACCGGGCTGACCCGGGATCTGCACCGTCGCCGCCGACGTCATCCGAGGGTGCTATGCGTGGAGAGCCGTGCTGGCCGAGGTCCACGACGAGCAGGAGCACCGCCCCGCGGACGACGCCGCGCGGCGGCTCGAGCACGAGTGGCTGTGGGGCTGGGACCCGACGCCGGGCATCGTCTCGGTGTGGGCGGAGCCCGACGGCCGCGCCATGGTCTGGCGGCGCGATCCGGCGACCGGCGCGCTGGCGCGCGACGACGTGCGGTTCCGGCCGTGGCTGGTGATCGCGGCGCTCGATGATCTGGCGCACCTCGGCGGCCGGCTGCGCCCCGAGCGCGAGGGCTGGGCACCGCACTGCGTGACGTATCGCGAGCTCAGCGGGCCGGGCGCGCTGCGCTTCCTGGTCCGCGGCGATGATCTGCGCACGCTGGTCAGCGCGGTGCTGCACGGGGCCGCGCGCCGGCTCGGGCGGCCGGTCGGCCATCTGCGCGACCTCGGCGACGGCGGGGTCCTCGCGCTTCCGCCCGAGGAGCAGTACCTCGTGGCGAGCGGACGTACCTACTTCCGCGGCCTGTCGTTCGACGACGTGCGCCGCCTCCAGC
>DATIPJ010000390.1:0-4340 GCA_035472155.1 Kofleriaceae bacterium | reverse complement strand
CGGAGCCGCCGGTGCAGACGGCGCCGAGGCGATCGGCGACGGCGATCCAGCGGGCGCGCTCGCGCGGGTCGTAGGCGCCGTAGAACGCCTCGATGCCGGTGAGGCCGTCGGCGCGGTGGCGCTCGAGGTAGCGCGCGCTGCGGTCGTCGTAGAGGTGCGGGTGCGCGAGCGACATCGCGGCGCCGGCCTGTCGTCCGATCGCGAGCGCGTCGGCCAGCGAGAGGCTCTGGTGGGGGACGTCGACCGGACCGCCATCGAAGAGATGGCGCGCGAAGGCGTCCTTGAACGAGCTTGCGGCGCCGGCGGCGACCATGGCGCGCGCCAGGTCGGGGCGGCCGACCGAGCGGCGGTCGGCGTCGGTGAGGATCGCCTCGATGTCGATGGTGATGCCGCGACGGGCAAGGCGGGCCGCCATGACGCGCACGCGGTTGCGGCGAGCGTCGCGGACGCCGTCGAGGCGCGCCTCGAGCGCGTGCCAGGGGCCGCCGCGGTCGTAGGCCAGGATGTGGACGGTCCTGCCGCCGTCGTCGCACGACAGCTCGACCGCGCGGATCGCGCGCGCACCGGCGACCGCGACGCCCGAGCCCGCGCAGGTGTCGTGATCGGTGAGGGCGAAGACGGCGACGCTGCGCTCGGCGGCACGCGCGGCGACCTGCTCCGGCGACTCGGTGCCATCGGAACACGTCGAGTGGCAGTGCAGCTCGAACCGCATGTCGGGTGTATACCTCGGCCATGGCCGAGAGCCTCGTTGCGTTGCGCGATCGCCGCGAGCAGGTGATCGCTCGCCTGTCGGAGGCCTATGCGGAGGATATCTTCGATGTCGACGAGCTGGAGCGCCGGCTCGATCTGGCGCACGGCGCGCGCACCGTGGCCGAGCTCGATGCGCTGATCGCAGACCTCGCGCGCGCGAGCTCGCCGTCGACCGCACTGGTGATCGCGAGCCCGACGGCGATCGACGACCCGAACCGGCTCGACACCAAGCGGCAGCGCGTGGTGATGAGCTCGATCGAGCGCCGCGGCCGCTGGTCGGTGCCGCGGAACCTCGATCTGCGCGTCTTCTGGGGCAATGCCGAGCTCGACTTTCGCGACGCCTCGCTCGGCGCCGGGGTGACGACGATCCATGTGCGCGTGCTCATGGGCAACGTCGAGGTCGTGCTGCCGCCCAACCTCGGGATCGATGTCGACGTGTCTTCGTTCGCCGGCGCGGTCACCGAGCGCCACCGCGTGCCGCCCGACGCTGACCCGTCGCGCCCGCTGATCCGCATCGTCGGCACCGTGCGGTTCGGGAACCTCGAGATCACGACCCGGCTGCCCGGGGAGACCGCGCGCGACGCCGACCGGCGAGAGAAGCGCGAGCGCACACAGTTGCGCAAGGAGAGCAAGGCGCTGCCGCCGGGCTGAGTTTGCACGAGATCCTCGTACAACTCTGCTAAGCTTCTGTCGCGATGACACTTCCGGGGGCTGCGCCGGCTCACCTCGGTCGATACGAGCTGCTCGCGCGTCTCGCGACGGGCGGCATGGGCGAGATCTTTCTGGCGCGGCTCGAGGGCGCGGCCGGGTTCGAGAAGCTGTTCGCGATCAAGCGGATCCTCCCGCACCTGGCCGGCGATCTGCGGTTCCGCGGCATGCTGATCGCCGAGGCGCAGCTGGCGTCGATGATGGCGCACGCCAACATCTGCCACGTCTACGAGCTCGGCGAGACCGACGGCCAGCTCTACATCGTGATGGAGTACCTCGAGGGGATCACGATGTTGCCGCTCCTGCGCAAGCTGTCCAAGGACGGCGCCGCGCTCGAGCTCGGGTTCATCGCCGGCGTGATCGAGCAGGCGAGCGACGCGCTGCACTACGCGCACGACCTCGACGACCACACCGGCGAGAAGCTCGGCATCGTGCACCGCGACGTCACGCCGTCGAACCTGTTCATCACCGAGTCGGGCATCGTCAAGGTCCTCGACTTCGGTATCGCGAAGGTCAAGAACGCCTCGGCGCACACGCAGACCGGCACGGTGAAGGGCAAGTACGCGTACATGGCGCCCGAGCAGCTGCGCGGCGCGACGGTCGATCGCCGCGCCGACGTATTTGCGCTCGGCGTGGTGCTCTACGCGATGCTGGCGCTGCGCCGGCTGTTCCAGCGCAAGACCGATTACCTGACGTTTCGCGCGGTGATGGAACAGCCGATCATCGACGTCCGGCGCTATCGCCCCGATTGCCCCGATCCGCTGGCGGCCGCGCTGGCGCTCGCGCTCGATCGCGATCCGGATAGCCGGTTCGCCACGGCGCACGACTTCGGCACCGCGGTGGTCGAGGCGATCCGTCCGATCCAGCGACCGTGGACGCAGAGCGAGATCGGCGAGCTGATCCGCATGCACTTCGCGCACAACATTCACAAGCGGAGCGTCCAGATCGCGAGTGCGGTGCACGGCGGCGCGGCGCGCCAGACCATGCCGCTGATCGCGCAGCCCGACGAGGAGACCCTCGAGGTCGAGGGCGTCCACGAGTTCTCGGCGGTCGACTCGTCGCCGCCGATGGCGGCCGCGCTGACCGACGACGACCATCCCACCGGGATGGGCACCGGACTGTACGGCGAGCCGACGCGGAGCGACTCGTCGCCGAGCGCGCCCCGGCTCGACGCAGCGCGCGGGAACCAGGCGCCGGGCACGCAGCCAGGCATCCAGCCGCAGCCGATGGTGCTCCGGCCGCGCAGGAGCTTCTTGTGGCCGCTACTGGCATTCGCGATGGTCGGCGTGGCGGCGGGCGCGCTGTTCATGGTGTGGCGGCAGCCGCCGACCGTGGTGGTCAATCCGCGCGACAACAGCAAGGTGACGCAGACCGGCAACGAGGTGCGGGTCGGGCGCGAGCGAGGCGATTTGCCTCCCTCTGACTCCGAGTCACCGGCCGAGGCCGTTGCGGCCGACGGGTCCGACCGCGCGCGGCCGGGCATTCCGGCGGCCGATCGCGCGATCAAGTCCTCGCCGCGCAAGCGGTCGGCGGATCCGTCGACCAAGCCCGCCGATGGGTCCGCGAAACCGTCCGATCGGTCGGCGAAGCTCGCAGATCCGCCACCGCTGCTCGATCCCGAGGTGCAGAAGGCGCTCGCCGGAATGCAGGGCGTGCTCGAGCGCTGCGAGAAGCGGCACGGCATCACGCCGGCCGGAACTGCGGTGGTGATCACGCTCGCCGCCGACGGGCACGCGAAGCGCGTCGTGCTCGACCCCGCGTCGCTCGATGGGACGCCGCTGGGTGGGTGCATCGCCACAGCGTTTCGCAGCGTGGCATTCCCGCACGGTCACGACGATAGGACCTTCGAGGTCAAGCTGAAGCGCTCGGCATAATGCGAACATCTGCAGTGAGGTTCCGAGCCTTGACCCCGCCGGAGCGCGGGCGCAGACTCGGCCGCAACTTGCCCTAAACGTTTCTTTGGCCCGGGTGGCAAGACCGGGACTCGCACAAGGAGAGCCGTGATGAACATGCGGTTTCGAACTCTCAGCTACGGTGCACTCGCGCTGACGGCAGCCTCGGTGGGCGCCGGTTGCGAAGACGCCGCGAACAATACGGGCGGCGCAACGACTGCCACTCCCACACTGCTGCAGATCCAGACACTGTCCAATCGCGCCGACCATGTCAGTGGCGGCGACGTGATGGTGCAGATCCTCCTGCCTCCCGACGCCGCGCCCTCCGGGCTGCACGTCCGGGTCGGCGATCGCGACGTCACCAGCGAGTTCGCCGCGCGAGAGGACGGCCGCATCCTCGGTGTCATTCACGGTCTCGCCGAGGGCGACAACAAGGTGATCGCCGACGTCGACGGCGCACACACCGTCTCGCTCACCGTCACCAATCACAGCCTCGGCGGGCCGGTGTTCTCGGGCGAGCGGGTCGTTCCGTTCGTCTGCGCCACCCCGACCGCGCAAGTGCAGGTGGGGGACACGCCGGCGACGAACGCCAGCGGGCTCAACTCGCTGGCGGTGGCCGGCGACGACAACTGCAACCTCAAGACCGAGGTCAAGCTGTTCTATCGCAGCAGTGATCCGGCATGCGTGAACGGCGAGCCGGATCCCAGTCCTCCCGCCACGCCGCCACTCAACCCCTGCTTCAAGCCGTACGACCCGAACGGTCCCGTGCCCGTGGATCTGAAGATGATCGCCAGAGGCGACGCCATGGTGCCCTACATCGTGCGCGACGAGCGCGGGACGGTGAACCGCGGCATCTACGACATCGCTGTGCTGTTCGATCCCAAGGCCGATCCGGTGGCCACCGGGTGGAAGCCATTCGCTCCACAGAAGGGATGGAATGGCAAGGTGGTCTATTCGTTCGGCGCAAATAGCGGTCAGCCGCGGCAGCAG
>DATIPJ010000389.1:0-13554 GCA_035472155.1 Kofleriaceae bacterium | reverse complement strand
CCGGTGGTGCGACGACTCGATCTCGTGATCGGGGTGCTCGGCGTTGTACTTCTCGAGCTGGGCGACCATCTCGCGCGGGATGCCGGGGGACTGGAAGGTGACGATGCGCTGGACGCGATCGGGGAAGCTGACCGCGGCGATCTGGGCGAGCGCGCCGCCGAGGCTGTGGCCCGACGAGACGATCGCGCCGTGCGACGCGGCGGCGGCGATCTGGCCGTCGATCAGGGCGCGGTTGGGGTTGAACTGGTACATGCCGATGCCGCTCGGATCGAGGTCGGCGATCACCGTCTGGACCTTCGACGGCACCGTGCCGCGGAACGCGACGATCGGCGGCCTCCCGGCCTCGGTCGGCACGAACGTTCGCATCACGAACTCGTGCTGGCCGCGAATGATCGGCAGCGCGTCGTAGCCGTTGGTCTTGAGGAACGCCTCGTCCTTGCTGTCGAGGTCCTTGGCGACCATGCCGTGCGCGAGCTGCTCGACCACGGCGTCGGCGAGCGGCGCCGGCTTCTCGGCCTTCTTGCCCTCCGCCGCGGGCTGGCCGGTCAGCTCGCCGAAGCTGGCCGCCGGCGGCACAGCCGTCACCGCGGGCTGCTTCTCGACGGCCGCCTCCGCCTTGGGCACGGCGGTGGCGTCGATCGACTGATCGTGCTGTGCGCTGGGCTGCCGTTCCTGGTCTTGCATCATGGCAACGTGGCTCCTATTCCAGCCTGCCGACTGCGGTGAGTTTTCCGCGCTCGCGATACATCCGGTGAATCGTCACGACGAGGCCGTTCATCGAGATCGGCTCGTCGGTCGCCGCGGCCTGGAACGCCGCGCGCTCCGCCGCGACCTTGATGAACCCGCCCGAGAGCTCGAAGCGCTCGCCGAGCTCGTCGAAGTCGAGCCGCGCGACCTCGGCGCCCTTGGGGATCGCGCGGCGCCAGAGCTCTGCGCGCATCTCGGGATCGGGAAACGTGAACTGCACGTCGTACGCGAAGCGCCGGCGAAACGCGGGGTCGACCGCGCCGCCCAGGTTGGTGGTCAGGATCGCGAGACCGCCGAACCGCTCGAGGCGCTGCAACAGGTAGTTGGTCTCCATGTTCGCGTACCGGTCGTTGGACGACTTAACCTCCGTTGTACGCTTGCCAAACAAGGAATCTGCCTCGTTGAACAGGAGGACGACGTGGCCAGGCTCGGCGGCGTCGAACACCTCGCCCAGGTTCTTCTCGGTCTCGCCCAGCCACTTGGACACCACGCGCGAGAGGTCGATCTCGTAGATCGCCAGCCCGAGCCGCTTCGCGATCACGGTCGCGCTCATCGACTTGCCCACGCCGGGGTCGCCGGTGAACAGGACCGAGACCCCGGCCGCGCCGCGAAAGCCCCAGCGTTCCCGGACCTTGCGCCGCTCCTGCAGCGCGCCGACGATCTCCTTGAGCGAGGCCGCGGTCTCGTCGTCGACCACGAGGTCGCTCAGCTCGTGCGCGGTCTCGAGCTTGCGGCCCAGGCGGACCAGGCGGTCGTGGAGCTGGTTACGCACCGCGACGTCGAGCGAGCGGAGGTCCGGCGGTCCGTCCGCGGGCGAGCGCTCGGCGCGGGCGGCCCGGGCTGCGAGGGCGATCACACCGCCGGGTGCCGCAAAACGCGACGCCAGCGCCTCGGCGTCCTGGCTCGACAGCGCGGGGACGTTCCACTGCCAGAGCCGCGCGCGCTCGTCGAGCGGCGGCACGTCGAGCGTGAACTGCACGAGCGGCCGGATGTCGAGGCGCGGCATGCGATCGCGCCCGAGCGTCACCGCCATCGCGCCGGTGTGCTCGGCGGCGAGCTGTGCGACGAACGGCGGCAGCTCGCTGCGATCGCCCTGCTGGACGATCACGTCGTCGAGATCCGCGACCACGGGTACCGCGTCGAGCAGCCGGCACTCGCGGAGGATCGCGCGCAGCAGCGGGCGGACCTGCAGCGGCGGCATCGCGGCGAGCAGTCCGCCCTGGAGCAGCAAGAGCTTGCGCCCGATGCGCGCCGCGGCGACCTGCAGCAGCAAGCGCTTGCCGACGCCGCGCACGCCCTGCAGCACGAGCAGCGCCTCGGGCGACGACAGCGCCGCCGCCGCGCGCGCGACCATCGCATCGGGGAACAGCGCGTCGACGTCGCCGCCGCGCAGCTCGGCGACATCCGACAGCTGCGGATCGAGCTGGCTCGCGTCGCCGGCGAGCAGCTGGACCAGGCGCGCCGCCGGGCGTAGCCGGCGAAACAGCATCGAGTCGTGCGAGGCGGTCTCTTCCTGCTCGAGCAGCCGGTACAGCATCAGCGGCGAGGTCGGCGCCAGGTCGCGCGACATGTCGGCGCGGCTCTCCGAGGTGTCGTAGACCAGCATCGCGAGCAGCCGCGCGTCGAGCCCGCGGCAGGTCGGGTCGCTGCTCAGGTAGCGATACGCGACGAGCAGCTTGGGATCGACCTCGGGCATGAGCGCGAACGCCAGGGTCTGGCGCTGCGCGGGCGAGAGCCCGAAGCGCACGCACAGATCGAGGTACGGCAGGTGGATGTTGGCGCGCAGCGTGGCGGTGATCCGCGCGTCCATCAGCATCGCGTGATGGCGGTACGCGTCGCGCACCACCGAGGCGCCGGCGTCGTCGCCTGCGAGCGGCTCGCCGCGGTACTCGCTGAGCGCGGCGCGGAACACGCCTGCGACGTTCTCGGGCGCCCAGCTCGCCTCGCCGCCGTCGTCGGTGCGCGGCAGGGCGCCGAACGCCCAGCGCTGGCGGATCTGGTACTCGACCGCCAGCCAGCACCGCCACAGCTGGTCGCGCAGCAGCGCCTGCGGCGTGGCGTACGGGCCGAACTCCGCCATCAGCGGTCCCGGACCATGACCACGGTGAACCGCGTGCCGCGCGCATCGCGCGTCGCATCGAGATCGATCGGGTACGCGTTGTTGTTCTCGAGGTTGCGCGCCACCGCGTCGCCGTCGAGGTCGGTGTACCAGGCCCAGCTCGGGCCGCGCACGCGCTCGGCCACCGCGGCGAACAGCGGCCGTCCGCCGTCGGTGTACGGGCGTACGCGCGCGAGGCTGGCGTCGAGCTCGAGCAGCTTGGCGTCGAGCTCGTGCGCGGTCACCCCGGCGAGGAACCAGGACGGCGCGGCTCGCTCCTCGACGACGACCGCGTAGCGCCGCGCGCCGCCGACCTCGTAGGTCGCGAGGTCGGCCACGCCGCGCGCATCGCCGATCAGCGCGCGCACGCCCGCCTCGTCGAGATCGACGTGCGCGCTGCACAAGGGCCCCGGGCCGTGCTGCACGACCACCGAGAACCGCGGGCTCTCACCGCTCGCATCGACGGTGATCGCGACCGGCCGCGCCCCGGTGTCGGCGAGGTGCGCCGCGAGCGCCGCGGCGTCGAGGTCGATCGCATAGCTGCGCTCGGCGCCCGGATCCTTGTACATCAGCGCGGCGAACCGGCGGCGCTCGCCGACGCCGTAGCTCGACAGCCGCATGAGGTGCGTCCCCGGCGTCACGACATACTTGATCTGATCGCCCCGGATGTCGTGCGACCAGAACCACGCCTGGGGTGGCTTTCTCGCGGCCATCTCGGTTTTTTACTACGTCAGGCGCGCGCGCAGATACGCCATCACCGGCTTCTCGAACGCGAGATGGATCACGATCGAGATGGCGCTGACCAGGGCCAGGAGCCCCGCGATCAACAGCGCCAGGACCGGCGCCGACAGGCCGCCGGCGTTCTTCACCACCACCCGGAGCACCGTGAACACGATGTACGGGTGGACCAGATAGATGATGTACGACGCCTCGCCGAGCAAGTAGATCCACCGGTTGCGGCTGGCGAGGCCATACACCCGCTCGAGCACGAGCGCGCAGGCCACGATGACGAACGCCGGGATGCCGGCCGCCAGGTGGCGCGGGAGCTCACCGCGGTAGTACTCCTCGAGCACGTTGAGCACGACCAGCCCGCCGACCAGCAGCGCGATCAGCAGCCACTTGAGCGCGGCGGACCGGGCGAGCTGGTCCTTGCGCGCGCTGCACCAGTCGAACAGATAGAACACGCCGATGCCGTAGCAGAACTCGAGGACGATCGGCCGCGCGTAGAAATTCATCGCGTCGCTGCCCGTCGCGAACGTGTGGATCGCGATCACGAACGCGACGATCCAGCCAACGCTCAGCAGCGGCGACCAGCGGCGCGAGATGCCGAGCGCGAGCGCAAAGATCACGTAGAAGAACATCTCGAAGTTGAGCGACCAGCCGAGGATCAGCGTCGGCTGCATCTCGCCGGTCGGCGCCAGGCGCGGGATGAAGAACAGCGACGCGAGGAGGTGCGGCACGCTGGCGGTCGTGCTGCGAAACAGCTGCGGCGCGACGGCGACCATCGCGAACACGAACACCGTCGCGGCCCAGTAGAACGGCACGACGCGGATCAGGCGCCGGCGAAAGAACTGCTCGGGCTTGCTCGTTCCGATATAGGCGATGATGAAGCCGCTGATCACGAAGAACACGTCGACGCCGCGACTGCCCACGTCCCAGTCGAGCCGGAGGCCCGCCTCGGAGGTCGTGTGGAAGTAAACGACGCCCAGCGCCGCGATCACCCTCAGCAGATGCAGATTGTAGAGCACGCGTGCTGCCGCCATGGTCTCGCGGATCGGGCGGCGGGCACAAGAGCGAGCTCGGCTTCTCGTGACGCTGACCGCACCGCGCATCGCAGGTGATGGCGTGCAGGTGATGGCGTGGATGTGCGTCGCGCGGAGCCGCCGTGCCTCGCGGCAGGCAGCCTGCCTCGTGCGCGCTCGGGCGTGGCGCGCCGCCGCACCCGGCGTGACGTGGGCGCTCGGCGCGGACGCGGCGGTACGAAGGTCGCCGATCGCGCCGCCTGCGGCTACGCTGCAGGCGTGCGTGCTGCGGCAGTCCTCATCGCCCTGACTGCGATGACCGCCTTGGCCGCCGCGGCGCCGCCGGAACCGACCGGGCCCCACCCGCGGATCCTCCTCGACGCCAACCTGCGCGCCGCCTGGAAGGCCGCGCTCGAGGCCGGGCGCGGGCCGCTCGTCGGCTCGGTCACGCTGTGCGACGAGGACGGCGAGCGCAAGCACGAGGGCTCGCTCTACATGGGCGCCGAGTGGTCCAAGATGCTGCAGGCCTGCCTCGTCGCGTGGGCAGCGACCGACAAGCCGGCGTACGCCACCGCCGCGCTGCGCTATTTCACGGCGCTGCTCGATGACCTCGAGAAGATCGGCGACGGCAAGGGCGGCGATGCGGCCGCGATCCGCGACAGCGGCTACGCGATCCGCAACCTCGGGCCGTACACCGCGGTCGCCTACGACTGGCTGCACAACGCGCCCGGCATGACCCCGCAGCTCCGCGCACACGCCCGCCAGCGCTGGGCCGCCTGGCTGGCCGCTTACAAGGAGAAGGGCTATCACCCGCGCGATCCGGGCAGCAACTACCACGCGGGCTACCTGATCGCGGCGACGATGATCGCGATCGCCCAGGGCGGCGAGGCCGCCGAGGAGTCGGGGCCTGCGCTGTGGAAGCTGGTCGCCGAGGAGCTGTGGGGCAAGGACATGGCCGCCGCGCTCGCCACCGGCGGTGCGCTCGACGGCGGCGACTGGAATGAGGGCTGGCAGTACGGCCCGCTCTCGGTCGCCGAGTACGCGCTCGCGGCGCGGGTCGCCAAGGCGCACGGCCTGCCGGTCGACGGCGTGCCGGCGTGGCTCGCCAGCGTCCTCCGGCGCCACGTCTATGGCCTCACGCCCGCGGACAAGCTGTGGGCCGGCGGCGACTTCGACAGCGACCAGGCCTACATGTCCGCGCAGGTCCTCGTGCTCGCGGCGGTCGCGCTCGGCGACGCGCGCCCCGACGACAAGCGCTGGGCCAAGGGCGAGCTGGCGCGCCTCCGGCTGACCGACAAGGACGCCCTGCTCTACGACGCGCTGGCGACGATCGGCGATCCGCCGGCGCCGGTGCCGCGCACCGGCTGGCCGACCTGGTACCAGTCGGCCGCGACGGCGACCCTGTTCACGCGCACGACGTGGGACGACCACGCCGTGTGGTTCGTGGCCGCGTGCGCGCGCACCGATGGCCTCGATCACCGCGGCCCCAACGCGGGCAACTTCGTGCTCTCGCGCGGCGGCGCGGACCTGATCGTCGATCCGTCGCCGTACGGGTCACTATCGACGCTGACCGGCAACGCACCGACGGTGATGTCGCGCCACCTGCCGAAGAACTACGTGCCGAGCCAGGGCGCATGGGGCCAGGACATCGCCTGGCGGTGGGCCACCAAGACCCGCGGCGGTGTGGTGGCTGCGCGCTGCGACTACGCCGACGCCTACCGGTTCCAGGAACGCAAGACCGACGTCCCCGAGGCCCTGCGCGACTTCGTGCTGTTGCCGAGCGCCGATGGCCGCGACGCGTCGCTCGTGATCGTCGACCGCGCGACCACCGGCGACGCCGACCGCAAGATGTACCTGCGGTTCCGCGTGCCCGCCGAGCTGGCGATCGACAAGGCCGGTACCGGCACGGCGACGATCGGCGATGCGCGGCTGACGATCAGCGGCGGCGGCGCGCCCACCGCGGGCAAGACCCAGCTCAAGGACTGCTTCAAGGAAGGCACGCCGCGCGGCAACTGCGACGCCGCGCGCATCCCGGTCACCGACTACCGCGTCGAGATCGCCGGCCCCGAGCCGCACGCGGTGCACGTGATCGACGCGACCGACGCCAAGGGCGCCGCGACCCACGCCCCGCTCTCGGGCGACGGCTGGTCCGGCGTGCGCATCGGCGGCACGCGCGACGCCGCCGTGGTGTGGCCCAGCAAGCCCGGCGCCGACTTCACCTACCGCGTCCCGCGCGGCAAGGCGGTCACCCACGTCGTGCTCGATGCCCCGTCGACGGCCAGGCGCGCCGGCCTGACCGCCAAGCCCGACGGCGACGCCTGCGCGGTGACCGTGTCCTCGGGCGGCCCGCTCTCGGCGACGCCGGTCATCGCCACCCTCGACGACAGCTGCGCCGTGACTCCCGATCCCGAGGCGCCGAGCGGCGTGTCCGCCGAGGGCAAACCGGCGCCCGTCCCCGTCAAGCAGCGCATCCGGCGCGGCGGCTGCTGCGGCGCCCAGAGCACCCCCGGCTCTCCGCTCGCGATGAGCGCCGTCCTGGCGCTCCTGCTGCTGCGCCGCCGCCGGAGCTGACCGCTCGTGCGTCGGGCTCGCGTGTGGGCGCTCTCCCGGACGCTCCGTCCCGGACTAGCGGGCCGGGCGCGCGGCGACGAGCGCGGCGATCGCTGCGATCGCGGCCGGAGCCGCGCGGTCCTCGTCGAGCGCGTCGGACCAGCCCTCGACGCGGCGCCGCCAGTTGGGGCGCTGGTGCTGCGTGCCCGGGACGTTGTGCGGCACCGGATCGAGCGCGAGGTCGTCGAGCGCGACCAGGACGACCTCGGCGGGGCCGGCTGCGAGGTCCGCGGTGACGCCGACCATGGCGCGCTCGACCTCGGTGAGCACGCCGTCGGCGCGCGGCTGCACGAACGCGAGCAGTGCGGCCCGGGCCTCGGCGCGCGTGACGCGCTCGTCGGCTTCCTGGGCCTCCGTGATGAGGCCCAGGTCGCGGCGGTCGTCGATGTCGGCGCCGCGCCACCAGCCGGCGAACGTGGGCGTGTCATGTGTGTTGAGGCTCGCGACCGATTCGGGCGGGGACGGCTCGGGCCGGTCGCCCGGGCGCGCCGGAAAGAACCACTGGCCGACGTGAAGGCGAAACAGCCCGTGGCGCGCCATCTGGGGCCGAACCTCCTCGGGCACGGTGCCGAGGTCCTCGCCGACCAGCGAGCACTGCGCGCGGCTCGACTCGAGGCAGAGCACCGCGAGCAGCTCATCGTACGGGTAGCGCAGGTAGACGCCGTCGGTGGCCGGCCGCCCCGAGGGCACGCAGTAGAGCCGGAACAGCCCCATCACGTGGTCGATGCGCAGCATGCCGGCGACCCGCATGTGGTGCCGGACGCAGCGGATGAAGTAGCGATAGCGGTCGCGGCGCAGCGCGATCGGCGACAGCGGAGGCAGGCCCCAATCCTGGCCGCCGAGGAACAGCGCATCGGGCGGCGCGCCCGCCGACAGCTCGGTCAGAAACAGCGCGCGCTGGCGCCAGACGTCGTAGGCGTCGCAGTTCACGCCGACCGGCAGATCGAGATAGAGGCTGACCGGGCCGCCCGAGAGCCCCTCGAGCTGGCGCTGCATCGCCCACTGCGCCGCGACGTGGGTGGTCAGCTTCGCGGCGTCGGCGCCGAGCGCGATCGCATCACCGCGGGTCACCACGCTCGGCGCGCCGTCGCGCCAGCGCGCGGGCCAGGCGCCCCACGCCTGGCGCGTGAGCTCGCCGAGCGCGCGGAACGCGGCGTAGTCGTAGGCGCCCGCGTCGATCGCCCAGGCGTCGATCTCGGCGCCGCGGGTCGCGAACAGCCGCTCGGCGATCGGATCGAGCGCGTGGCGGCGCCAGTGGTACTGCGTGCGGTAGTCGATCAGCGTCCCGGGGACGATCGGCGGCGCCGCGGGGGGCTCGATGCCGGCCTCGCGCGCGAGCGCCGTCAGATCGAGGTAGAGCTCGTTCCAGAACAGCCGACTGGCCGGCGAGTACGGCGAGTGCTCGCACGGCTCGTCGAGGAACGCGGCCAGGATCGGCAGGGTCGCGACGTAGCGCCCGCCGCGCCGCGCGACCTGCTCGAACAGGCGCCCGAGGTTGCCCAGGTCGCCGGCCTGACCGGTCCCCACGCTCGCCAGCCCGTAGACCGGCGCAAACACGCCCCAGCGCATCGGCCCCGTGCCCGGCGCGCGCCAGGCGTATTCGGGCGCAGCGATCACCAGCGCCTCGCCGCGCTGCCCCGCGCACTGCCAGCGCAGCGTGTGATACCCCAGCTCTCGCTCGAGCGCTTCGCGCTCTCGCCCGTCACCCTGGACCTCGCGGCTTCGCCGCTCGAGGCGCACCGGCACGCGCCGCACGCAGTGCGCCACGCCGTCCGCCGACGCGTGCTCGGTGGCCGCCAGCTCGAACAGCGTGCCCTGGCCGCGCAGCGTCCGCCCGGACTCGGTCACCAGCTCGACCTCCCACGCGCCGTCGAGCTCGGCCGGAACGCGGAACGGGACCTCCAGCTCGCCGTCCCACGCGACCAGCGCCAGCGGCACGATCTCGCCGCGGCGCGTACGCTCGAGCTCCGCGAGCGCCCTCGGGGCGTCGTCCGCGTGCTCGAACGCCACGCCGAGGTCCGGCGCGAGCGCGCGCAGCGCCGCGATCAGCGACTCATCGCTCGCCACCGCGGGCTCGCCGCGCCAGCTGCGGTACTCGGGGTCGATCCCGGCGGCGTTCGCCAGGTCGCGCAAGGCGGTCATTGGTTCCGAGCGTCAGCTTACCAGGCGTAACCACCAGCCGGGCATCAGGCCGAGCTCGAGCACGAGCAGGGGGCAGATGGCGATCGTGAACATGAGGCCGGCCGATCGCGTGGGCGCGAACGGCTGGTTGGCCTCCCGGAAGTACATCGCGGTGACGATCCGCAGGTAGTAGAAGATGCTGATCGCCGAGTTGATGACGCCGACCACGACCAGCCACAGGAGCTGACTGTCGTAGACCTCCATCGCCGCCTTGAAGATGTAGAACTTGGCGAAGAAGCCGCCGGTCGGCGGAATGCCGCCGAACGACAGGAGCAGGATCGTCATCGCGAGCGCGACCGCCGGGTGCTGCGAGCCCAGGCCCGCCCAGTCGTCGACCAGCAGCCGCTCGCGGCCGCGCGAGCCGACGTACGCCACGATCGCGAACGCGCCCATCGTGGTCGCGCTGTACGCGATCAGGTAATACACGATGCTGGTGTTGGCGCTCTGCGAGCCCAGCCCGAGCGCGCAGATCCCGACGAGCAGCACGCCGGCGTGCGAGATCGACGAGTACGCCAGCATGCGCTTGATGTTGTCCTGGCGCACCGCCGTGATGTTGCCGACGGTGATCGTGATCGCCGCGATCACGACGATCGGGCTGGCCCAGCCGAGCGTGCCGAACGGCACGACATCGCCGCCGAGCGCGGTCCCGAACACGCGGATCATCGCCGCGACCGCCGCGGCCTTGACCGCGGCCGCCATGAACGCGGTCACCGGCGTGGGCGCGCCCTCGTACGCATCGGGCGCCCACATGTGGAACGGCACCGCGGCGACCTTGAAGCCGAACGCGATGATCAGCATGAAGCCACCCGCGACCACCAGGCCCGGGTTCTGGGTCTGGCCGAGCGCGGTGGCGAGCACCGAGATCTTCGTCGAGCCGGCCGCGCCGTAGAGCAGCGCCATGCCGTACATGAGGAACCCGGTCGCGAACGCGCCGATCAGGAAGTACTTCATCGCGGCCTCGTTGCCGCGCCGCGAGCGCCGCCGCATCGCGCACATCACGTACACGCCGATCGACATCGTCTCGATGCCGAGGAACACGGTGACCAGGTTGGCGGCCTGCGCGAGCATGACCATGCCCGACGCCGACAGCAGCAGCACGCCGTAGTACTCGCCGCTCTGCCACTCGTGCTCGCGCTGGTGCGCGGGGGTGCACAGCGCGGCGAACCCCGTGGTCGCCGCAAACAGCGCCGACAGCACGTAGCCCGTGCGGTCGGCGATCAGCATGTCGCTCAGCAGCATCACCTTGTCGCCCGGGGCGAGCTGGCGATAGACCACGACCGACGCGATCGCCGAGGCGAACGCACCGGCGGCGGTCAGCGTCGCGAGCGTCGTGCGGTCCTCGCTGTGATAGAACGCCTCGGCGAGCACGAGCACCATGCCGGTCACCGCGAGGATGAGGTACGGCAGCAGATAGCCGAGGTCGGCGGGATTGATCATCATGGCGTGGGACTCCCGGCGGGCGGCCTCGCGGGCACGGTGCCAGATCCGGCGCCGGCGTTGTCGAGCGCCTTCTGCACAGCGGCGGCGCCCTTGGCGACGCTATCGAGGTTCTTCTGGACCTCCGCGTCCGCCCGGTTCGGCTCACACGGAATGGTCCCGAACTTGTGCGCCGGGCCATCGCACTCGGCGACGCGCTGCGCGAAGTCGCGTGTGAACTTCTGCACCGACGGTTCCATCACGGCCAGGAGCGGCCGCGGGAACAGGCCCATGAGGAAGATCGCGATCACGAGCGGGATGAACGTGGCGAGCTCGGAGCCGCTCAAGTCCTTGAGCCGCCCGTTCTTGGCCTTGTCGAGCTTGCCGAAGAACACCTTCTGGAACATCCAGAGGAGGTACACGGCGCCGAGCACGACGCCGGTCGCCGCGAGCGCGCCCATGAGCCGCGGCATCGGGAAGCTGTAGCCCGGGGGCAGCGTGTCGCCGGCGATGAACGTCCCCAGGATCGTGAGGAACTCGCCGACGAAGCCCGACAGCGCCGGGAGCCCCGCCGAGCCCATGACGATGATGAGGAACAGCCCCGCGAACGTCGGCATCTGCTTCCAGATCCCGCCGTACTCGGCGAGCCGCCGCGTGTGCCGCCGCTCGTAGAGCACGCCGATCCCGAGGAACAGCCCGCCCGTGGTGAGGCCGTGCGACAGCATCGCGTAGATCGATCCCGAGATGCCGTACGAGGTCAGCGCGAACACGCCGAGCGCGCAGAACCCCAGGTGCGAGACCGAGGAGTACGCGACCAGCTTCTTGACGTCGTCCTGGGCGAACGCAACGAACGCGCCATAGATGATGCCGATGACCGCGAGGATCGAGATCGCCGGCGACCACACCGCGGCGCCGTGCGGGAACAGCGGCATCGCGTAGCGCAAGAAGCCGTAGATCCCGAACTTGAGCAGCACGCCCGCCAGGATCACCGAGCCCGCGGTCGGCGCCTCGACGTGCGCGTCGGGGAGCCAGGTGTGCAGCGGGAACAGCGGAACCTTGATCGCGAACGCGAGCGCGAACGCCGCAAAGCACCAGACCTGCGCGTTGTAGGGCAACGCGACGTTCAGCAGCGCCTGGAGGTCGGTCGTGTACGCCCCGAGCACCGCGCCGCCCTGCACGTACAGATAGAAGATCGCGACCAGCATCAGCAGCGAGCCGACCATCGTGTAGATCACGAACTTGATCGACGCGTAGAGCCGGCGCTGACCGCCCCAGATCCCGATCAAGAGGTACATCGGGATCAGCATCACCTCCCAGAACACGTAGAACAGGAACAGATCGAGCGCCACGAACGCGCCGAGCATGCCGGTCTCGAGCACCAGCATCGCCGCGATGAACTCGCGCACGTGCTTTTCGATCGCCTTGCCGGTCCCGAGCAGCGTGAGCGGCATCAGGAACGTGGTGAGGATGACGAGGAAGACGGAGATGCCGTCGACGCCGGTCTTGAAGTGCGCCCCGAGGCCGGGGATCCACTCGACGTCGAGCACGAGCTGGAAGCCGGCGACGGTCGGGTTGTAGTACCCGCGGTTGAGCACCAGCAGCGAGACCAGGAACGTGATGACCATGAACGTCATGCCGATCCCGCGGTGCAGCGCGGTCTCGGATTTCGGCATGCACATCACAAAGATCGCGCCGAGGATCGGCAGCGCCAGGATCAGCGGCAGGATGAACGAGCCCGAAGACGGCATGGCTACTTCACCCCCTGCGATGCGCCCGCAGGCCGCGGCACATTCAAGTTGATGTTCTGCGTGACCTTGACCTCGCGGTGCGTGATCGGATCCTCGACCCACATCGTGATCGGACCGTCGGAGCCGGTCACCACCACGTCGCGCTTGCTCAGCAGCTCACCCGGCCGGGCCGGATCGATGTCCTTGCGGCCATCGCCGTCGAGGTCCCAGTAGATCCGCGACGTGGCGCCCACGATGCCGGTGCCCGGGTCGGCGTGCAGCACCAGCTGACTGCCCGAGATCTTGTACTCGATGCGCGGCTTGTGGTGGCAGTCGGTCATCATGAACACCAGCGCGCCACCGACGACCACGCCGACGAGGTAGCGCTGCACGTTGCCGTTCTGGAACCACCGCGAGATCCGGCCGAAGATGCCGACCACGAACGCCGCGCCGTTGACCGCGACGGTGTCGATCACGAACCGGTCGACGACCTCGAGCAGACCCCGCGCCACGATCTTGAACGGCCGCACGATGATCGCGTCGTAGACCTCGTCGAACCACAGCTTGTGGAACGAGGCGTTGTAGACGCCGGCGAGCGGACCCTCGACGAGCGTCGCCACCGTCTTCGACGGCCCGCGGCCGTAGAACAGGTACGCGCCGGTGATGCCCGCGAGCGCGACCAGCAGCGCGACCGCCATCAAGAGCAGCGTCGTGGCATCGGACGCGTGGCCCGCGATCGCCGCCTCGCCCGGGAGGCCGGATGCGTACCAGCTCTCGGTCACGCTCGGCTCGAGCCAGCTGGCCAGCGCGTGGAAGATGCCCGGCAGGTGGATGTGCTCGAGGTGGGGCAGGCCAATGAAGCCGAGCACCGTCGCGCCCGCCGCGAGGATGATGAGCGGCATCGTCATGCTCGGCGGCGACTCGTGGGCGTGCTTGGCGGGCTCGGAGCGGCCGTCGCCGGCGAACACCAGGAAGTACAGGCGCCACATGTAGAACGCGGTCCCGAGCGCGCCGGTCAAGAGGCCGAACCACA
>DATIPJ010000388.1:0-7894 GCA_035472155.1 Kofleriaceae bacterium | reverse complement strand
CGTCGATCTGTCGATCCGCAACGACATCGGCGTGTTCATCCTCAAGAGCCCCGTGCCTGAGGCCACCTACGAGCAGATCGACGAGGAAGCATCCGACGCCATGGTCGATCCCGGCAATACCCTCGCGATGTGCGGCTACGGCTGGCCCTCGTCGCAGAGCGGCTCGTTCGGCCTCAAGCGCGACGCCAACGTGGTGGTCGACCGCACCGACGACTTCGAGTTCTCGACCGCGCCGGCCAACCCGCAGCCGTGCAACGGCGACTCGGGTGCGCCGCTGTTCGCCGACAGCCCGTCGGGCCGCCGCATCGTGGGCGTGGTGTCTCGCGCGATGGGTCGCTCGGAGATGTGCGACACCGGCGCGATCATCACGCGCGTCTCCCCGTATGCGGCGTGGATCGCCGGCGCGTCGGCCGATCGCGAGGAGGGCTGCAACGCGGGCGGCACGGGCTCGCTGCTGCCCCTCGGCGCGCTGTGGGCGGTGTTCGGTGCCCGCGGCCGCCGGCGACGCGGTCTCTCTCGCTAGGCCTCGCTCGGCGGCACATCCCAGACTATTCTCCCCGGGTCGTCATGGGCCCCCCGGTCGGAGAAAACCAGCTCGCGGCCGCGCCGAGCGCGAGCTCGTGGACCTGCCCGACGTGTAACAACCAGTATCCGAACGACTTCACGGTCTGCCCGCGCGACGCCACGCCCCGGGCCGAGCAGCCGGCGGCGCCCACCGATGCACTGATCGGCGAGGTGCTGGGGCGGACGTACAAGATCGTGCGCGTGATCGCCGAGGGCGGCATGGCGCGGCTCTACGAGGCCGAGCACCTGCGCATCGACGCGCGCCTCGCGGTCAAGGTGATCCACGACGACCTGTCGCGCGACACCGACCTGCTCGCGCGGTTCGAGCGCGAGGCGCGCGCCGCGGCGCGTATCCACTCCGAGCACGTGGTCCGCCTGGTCGACGTGCTGCGGACCGCCGACAACCGGCCGTGCCTGGTGACCGAGCTGCTCGAGGGCGAGGACCTCCAGGCGATGCTCGATCGCGTGAAGAAGCTGCCGGTCGCCGACGCGATCCCGATCGCGCGCCAGATCTGCCGCGCGGTCGCCGACGCGCACGCGGTCGGGGTCGTGCACCGCGACCTCAAACCCTCCAACGTCTTTCTGTGCAACGGCGACAACGGGCCGCTGGTCAAGGTCTTCGACTTCGGTGTGGCCAAGCTCGAGGACGACGACAAGCTGACGCGGACCGACGCGGTCATGGGAACCGCCGCGTACATGGCGCCCGAGCAAGCCAAGAGCGCCGCCGACGCCGGCCCGCTCGCCGACGTGTACTCGACGAGCGCGGTGCTCTATCACATGCTCACCGGCGAGCCCCCGTACGGCAACGTGCCCGCGTTCTCGCGGCTCGCGCTCGTGCTCCACGAGGAGCCGGCGCGCCCGCGCTCGATCGACCCGACCATCCCGGACGGCATCGAGGCCGTCATCCAGCACGCGATGGCGCGCGACCGCGCATCGCGCATCCAGAGCGCGGTCGAGCTCGAGGCGCAGCTCGCGGCGTTCGACCGCCGGCCGACCACGATCCAGGCGATCCAGGCGGTGACGCCGGTGCCCGTGCGCGCCGCGAGCAGCGACTCGATCGCCACGCAGATCGTCGTGCGCGCCCGCGTCGCCCGCCCGATCGCGGGCCTGGTCGCCGCGGCGTCGAGCGTGGCCGCCGGCGCGTGGATCGCCGCGCTGCTCGCGGTGGTCGTCGCGCCGTCGAGTGGCACCGAGCGCGCGCTGATCGGCCTGTTCGCGCTCGCCGCGGTCGCCGGCGTGGCGCTCCTGCAGTTCCGCATCCTGCGGCCGAGCTGGCGCAGCGCGCCCGCGGTGCTTCGCCACATCCGCGCCCCGGCCCGCGCGCTGGTCGCTGGATGCCTCACGTTCGGCGCGCTCGCGCTGATCGCGGCGGGCACCAGCGCCGTGCTCGGCTCGCCCTCGCTCGGCATGGGCGCCTGTCTCGTGCTCACCGGCGTCGCAGCCGCGATCGGCCTTTTCTGGCAGCGGTTACGGCTCGACGAGCGACTGCAGCGCAAGATCGGCTAGCATCAGCGCATGGAACCCGGCTCGATGATCGGTGGGCGCTACCAGCTCGTCGACGTGGTCGCCGAGGGCGGCCTGTCCACCGTGTGGCAGGGCGTGGCCCGCAGCAGCGAAGTCTTCGCGCGCCCGGTCGCCATCAAGGTCATGAAGCGGGCGTTCTCGACCGTTGGGGGCCCATATCTGTCGATGTTTCTGGAGGAGGCCCGCATCGGCGCGCGCCTCCAGCACGCCAACCTGATCCAGGTCCTCGACTTCATCGTCGAGGCCACGCCGAGCGGCCCCACCTACTGCCTGATCATGGAGTGGGTCGACGGCATCGACCTGCGCACGATGCTGCGGGTCGAGAACCAGCTCGGCCGCAAGCTCTCCTGGGCCCTGGTCGCCACCATCGGCCTGCGCGTGCTGCGCGGCCTCGCCGCCGCCCACGAGCGCCGCCTCCCCGACAACACCGTCTCCCCGGTCATCCATCGCGACGCCTCCCCGCAGAACGTCCTCCTCGCCCTCAACGGCGACGTCAAGCTCGCCGACTTCGGCATGGCGCGCGCGCGCGACCGCATCGCGGAGCACACCGCGCCGGGCTTCGTCAAAGGCACCCTCTCCTACATGGCGCCGGAGATCCTCACCGGCAAACCCGCCTCCCCCGTCAGCGACCTCTTCTCTCTCGCCTGCACCCTCTGGGAAGCCCTCGCCGGCGATCGCCTCTTCCACGCCAAGGCCGACGTCGAGGTCGTCAACCTGATCCGCAAGTGCGAGGTCCCCCCGCTCGCCGAGCGCCGCCCCGACGCGCCCGCCGCGCTCGCCGCCGCCATCCACCGCGCCCTCTCCCCCGACCCGGTCGACCGCTTCGTCTCGGCCCGCCAGATGGCGCACGAGCTGGGCGAAATCCTGCGCGAGGGCGGCTCGTGGGGCGACGCCGACGTCCTCGTCGGCACCGCGGTCGCCGAGAGCCGCATCGCCATGGCCAACCTCCCCCCGCCGCCACCCGGCAGCGGCTCGGGCGGCTCCGGCTCGGGCGGCTCCGGCCCGCGCTTCTAGCTGCCTCGTCCCGCAGGTGGCGCTCGCCGCCCCGCGCATTGGGCGGAATGCCAGAATGCGCGTGGTCCGCCTCGTATTACATCTTCTCTCTTCTCCGGATCTTGGAATTTCAATTCCAAATCTGATTCCTAACGATCTCGGGCGAGGCCCAGGCCTGTGGGCAGTGGCGAAAGGCTGCTCCGCCCGATACCGGCAATGCGTACGACCCTCCGCGATGAGACGCGTCAGGCGACGACGAACTTGACGGCCTTGGCGATCAGATAGACCGCGTAGACCATCAGCGCGACGCCGATCACGCGCGGGATCCAGGCGGCCTTGTCGCCGAGCACGTGCTTGCCCTTCTGCGTCAGATACGCGACGAGCGCGAACCAGCCGAAGCTGCCGGCCATGACGCCGAGCGAGCAGAAGATGCCGTTGACCGGCGTGGTCTCGGGGATGATCGAGCCCATGATCACG
The DNA here is from genome assembly GCA_035472155.1 of Kofleriaceae bacterium. Taxonomy (GTDB): domain Bacteria; phylum Myxococcota_A; class Polyangia; order Haliangiales; family Haliangiaceae; genus JABFXX01. The sequence continues at coordinate 4,336 of DATIPJ010000388.1, read as the reverse complement.
ACCCAGGTCACGATCGCCGCCGGGTTGAGCACGATCAGCGCCAGGCCCAGGGTGAAGCCCGACCACATCTCGCGCGACTGCTCGATGTCCTTGGGCGCGTCGTTCTGCGCCGGGGTGACCGGCTGGCTCCGCGCGGTGAGAAAGCCATACACCAGCAGCACGACGCCGCTCACGGCGTACAGGATCGGCGGCACCGTCGGATAGGTTCGTAGGACGGGCGTCACACCGAGCACGCCCAGGGCCGAGTAGAGGCCGTCGGCGCATGCCCCGCCCATGCCGACGGCGATCGCGCGCCGCAGCGTGTGGCGGTACGCGGCGTCGATCACGGCCACGTTGACCGGCCCGATCGGCACGCCGGTCAGGGCCCCGGCAGCGACGCCGAAGAGCATGAACATCAGCACGGAAGCCCCCGTGCTATAGCAGCACCGTGGCACCGGCGGCCAGAGAGCGTGATCGCGGCCCCGATCGACCGCCCGATCTTCCCGCCGCCGGTGGTCCGACCGTGACCTGGCTCGGGCACGCCACCGCGGTCGCCGACTTCGGGCGCGCCCGCGTGGTGTTCGATCCGCTGCTGCGCTCGCGCGCGCGCCGCGCCGGCCGGGTCGACGCCGTCCTCGTCACGCACTCGCACGTCGACCACCTGAACCGCTGGAGCCTCAAGGCGATCGATCGCGATACGCACCTGGTCGTGCCGCGCGGCGCCAAGCACATCGTCGCCGACCTCGGCTTTCGCGAGGTCACCGAGCTGTCCGCCGGCGGCGAGCTCGAGGTGGGCGGCCTGGCGATCACCGCGGTGCCGACGCGCCACGACTTCGGCCGCTGGCGCAAGGGCGGCACGCCCGAGGCGCTCGGCTACGTCGTCGCCGGCGGCGGCGTCGCGCTGCATCACGCGGGCGACGTCGACTTCTCGGACCACGCCGTGTTCGACGACATCGGCAAGCGCCACGCGATCGACGTCGCGCTGCTGCCGATCGGGGGCATGCTGCCGGTCTGGTACTACCGCTGGCGGCGCCAGGTCCTCGACGGCGGCATCCACATCGATCCCGACTGCGCGCTCGATATCTTCGAGCGGCTGGGCGCGCGGACGCTCGTGCCCGTGCACTGGGGGACCGTGCATCTGCCGTTCGGCCTGCCCGGCACGCCGCGCCGCCGGCTGGCGAAGATCGCCCACGCGCGCGGCAAGACCGACGTGGTCCGCGTGCTCGCGCACGGCGAGAGCCTCGGGGTTATCCGCGCGTGAGGTCATCGCGGCCCTCTCATCGAGCCCTCTTTCATCGAATTAGAGCACGCCGTTGAATCGCAAGGTCCCGATGACTCCGATCATCCCGATCACGACGCCCATCCCATAGCCAAATCGTTTGTCGGCCACGAGCGGATCGCGGCGGTCAGCGCCGCGCAGCCGCGCGATCAGCACGAGGTCGTGGATGACCCACACGGCGGCGACCCCACCGGTGACCGCGCTCAGTAAGAGGCGGAAGACATGGTCGGAGACCAGGTTCATGACGCGGCCTCCCCGCCGTGGGCCGTCGCAGGCGCCGCCGGCACCGCATCCATCAGCATGCGCTTGGCGTCGTGCACGACGATCACCAGCATGACAGGGACCAGCGCCCAGAAGAAGAAGTCCTTCTGCATGTCGGCGGTCGCGAACCCGATCATGTACCCTGCGTAGGCAACCACGCGCTCCATCGCGTACGACTTGTAGTTCACCGTCCGGCCCGCGCGCCGGATGTAGACGAACCGGGCGCCGGTGTTGGCCATCCCGAGCGCGACGACGATCAGCGCGGGGACGATCGGCGCCCAGCCGTAGGCGACCACCAGGACGAGCCCGAAGCCGTAGCACAGGCCGTCGGTGATCGCGTCGAACAGCTCGCCGAACGCGCTGCGGCAGTCGAACACCTTTGCGACCAGGCCATCGAGCTTGTCGAGCACGCCGCAGATCGCGATGAACAGCGTCGCGTACTGGTGATAGCCGTGATCGACCGCCCACCAGAGGAACGGCAGGGTCAAAAAGCGCGACGCGGTGACCGCGTTGGCCGGATTCCAGCGCGAGACCACGCGCGGACGCGGCTCCGCTGCTGTGCTCTCGGCCCGCTCCATTGTGGTACTCACCATCGCCAGCGCAGGGCTCACGACGCTCCAGCGTCGGTCATCGCGGCCGGCTCGGCCTCGGCGCCCGAGAGCCCGGGGTCGACGAAGCGATAGCGCTTCCACGCGAACCGCACGCGCTGGAGCAGCGAGACGTGGCTCATGATCGCGACCGCCCAGCAGCCCGCCAGCATCGGCCGCGGGTCGTGGAGCAGCGCCGTGAACAGCACGCCGGTCCCGTAGTAAATCAGGAACTCGGCGGAGCCGAACAGCCCGACCACGTCCACCGGGTGGCCGATCTTGCCCTTCTCGCGCCAGATGTCCTGCTGGCTCTCGGCGTAGATCGACAGCTTGATGATCACGTTGGTGAGCGAGCCGGTGATCCCGAACCCGAGCACGATCAAGACGTGCGGATAGCCGTAGCTGAGGTTGAGGCAGCCGCCCGCGTACATGATGCCGAGCACCCAGCGGTCGCAGACGTCGTCCATCACCGCGCCGAACGTGGATCGCTGATTGAAGTTGCGCGCCTTGTAGCCGTCGATGTGGTCGATCAGACCGCGGATCAGCAAGAGCACGAACCCCCACCACCAGTAGCCGTAGAAGAACACGACGCCACCGACCAGGCCGACCAGCGCGCCGAACATCGTCCAGGCGTTGGCGTGGAGCGGGAGCTTCGCCAGCGAGGCCACGATCGGATGCAGCAGCCGATCGACATGCTTGCGTATCGCGAAGAGGTTCATCTGGGACCGAGCGACTCTAGTCGAAGTTGCGGCCGAACGCGCCGGGGAACGTACGGCGAAAAGCCGCCCCCATGCGACCCGATCGACAGCCTGTTCAGGGGTGAGAAGACCCCTGAACTTTCTTACGAGCGACTCGGTGCCACGGCCTAACTGCCTCGGACGGTGCGCAATGTGTTGCGCAGGGCCGCGATGAACTGATCTAGCTGTTGTGCGGTGATCGACAGCGGAGGCTGTAAGCGCAGGACATTGCCGTACAAGCCCGAGACCGTGATCAGCATTCCCTGGGCGTGGAGATGGTCCTTGACCTTACTCATCTCGGTCTTTCCGAGGACCTCGCGCGTGTCGCGGTTCTTGACCAGCTCGATGCCACCGAGGAGCCCGGTGAACCGGACATCGCCGATCCAGGGATCCCGCAACGCCCAGGCGGCCTCGGTGAAGTACCGGCCCATCTTCGCTGCATTGTCGATCAGCCCCTCGGCAAACACCGTCTCGATCATCGCGAGACCGCCCGCGGCCGACACTGCATTGCCACCGGAGGTCGGCGTGGTGCCGCCGAAGAACACCTTGGCAATGTCGTTGCTTGCCGCGGTCATGCCGAGTGAGCCGACGCCGCCCGACAGCCCCTTGCCGCCGGTCATGATCTCGGGCTCGAGGCCGTAGTGATCGATCGCAAACATCTTACCGGTCCGACCCATACCGGTCTGGATCTCGTCGGCGATCAGCAGGATGCCGCGCTTCTTGCGGGCAGCGTCGAGCCGGTCCCACCACTTCTGCGGCGGCGCGAGTCCGCCGACCGCCTGGATGACCTCCGCGATCACGGCGGCGGTGCCCGGGTGCGCGTCGAAGATCGCGTCCACGCCGTCGAGGCATTCGACCTTGCACTCGGCGTGCGGGCCGAACTTGCAGCGATAGCAATACGCGGTCGGGATCGCGTAGTTGTCCGAGCCGAGCGGCTTGCCTGCCGACTCGCGGTACTTCTCGCTCGCGGTGACCTCCAGCGAGCCCAGCGTCAGGCCGTGATAGCCGTTCTCGAGATAGGCGATCTCGGGCTTCTTGCGGTATTGGCGCGCCATCTTGAGCGCGAACTCGTTGGCCTCCGAGCCGCCGGTCGAGAAGAATGCCTTGTCGATCGTCTTGGGGGCCAGGGTGACCAGCTTCTCGGCGAGCCGGATCGCCGGGATGGTGCCGTGCTTGCCGGAGACCTGAAGCACCTCGCCCAGCTGCTTGGTCGCAGCCTCGATGATGCGAGGGTGGCAATGGCCGGCGTTGTTCACGAAGTAGCCCGCCGTGAGATCGAGATACTCCTTGCCGTGGATATCGGTGACGACGCAGCCGCGCGCCTTGGCGATGATGACGGGCTCGCCGGCCGGGTGCGTCCACGGCCGCATGACGTACTTCTCGTCGGCAGCCTCGATCGCTTCGGCGTCGGTCTCGGACCCTGAAGAGGGAGCCGTCTGGTTGGCCGTCTGATTACCCATGTCTCGTCTCCGTGGCGTCAGTGGTTTCCTCGG
>DATIPJ010000387.1:0-4568 GCA_035472155.1 Kofleriaceae bacterium | reverse complement strand
GAGAGCCACCTTCCTGCTCCAGGACCACCTGATCGACGCGGCGCGCCGGCACCCCGAGAAGGTGGCGCTGGTCGACAAGCGGCAGCGCGTCACCTACCACGAGCTCGATGCGCGCTCGAACGCCCTGGCCCACGCGCTGGTCGCGGGTGGGGTCGCGCGCGGCGATCGCGTCGTGATCTTTGCCGACAACACGGTCGAAACGGCGACTGCGTTCTGGGCGGCGCTCAAGGCCGATGCGGTGGTGTCGATCGTCAACCCGCTGACCAAGGTCGACAAGCTCGCGTACCTGCTGAACGACTGTCGCGCGAAGGCGCTGATCAGCGACGCGCACCTGACGCATGTGTTCGGCGAGGCCGCGCGCCGCGCGCCGCATCTCGCCAGCGTCATCGTCACCGGAGATCTGGGCCGTGCCGGTGACGCGCTCGCCGGGTTGCCGCGCGTCCTGCCGTGGACCGACGCGCTCGATGCGCAGGCTGCCCTCCACGATGCCCCGCCTCGCCGCCGCGCGATCGACGTCGATCTCGCCTCCATCATCTACACCTCGGGCTCCACCGGCGAGCCCAAGGGCGTGATGCTCACCCACCGCAACATGGTGGCCGCGTGCGCGTCGATCAGCGAGTACCTGCGGATCGCCGAGGACGAAGTCATCCTGTGCGCGCTGCCGCTGGCCTTCGACTACGGCCTGTACCAGATGATCATGGCGTTCGCGAACGGTGCGCGGCTCGTGCTCGAGCGATCGTTTGCGTTCCCGGCCGAGGTGCTGAAGACCGTGGTCGAGGAGCAGGTCACCGGTTTCCCCGGCGTGCCCACCATGTTCGCCGTGCTGGCGGGCATGAAGTCGCTGCGCAATCACGACTTCTCCAGGATCCGCTACGTCACCAACACCGCCGCCGCGCTGCCGGTCCGGCACATCACGATGCTGCGCGAGCTGTTCCCGGATGCGCGCATCTACTCGATGTACGGTCTCACCGAGTGCAAGCGATGCACGTACCTGCCCCCGGAGGACATCGACCGCAAGCCGGAGTCGGTCGGTATCGCGATTCCCAACACCGAGCTGTGGCTGGTCGACGAGCATGATCGAAAGCTCGGGCCGGGCGAGGTCGGGCAGCTGGTGATCCGCGGCGCCACCGTGATGAAGGGTTACTGGGAGAAGCCCGAGTCGACCGCGAAGAAGCTCCGACCCGGCCCGGTGCCCGGCGAGCAGGTCCTGTACACCGGCGACCTGTGCCGCCTCGACGACGAAGGCTACCTGTACTTCGTCGGCCGCATGGACGACATCATCAAGTCGCGCGGCGAGAAGGTCGCGCCCAAGGAGGTCGAGTCGGCCCTGGTCGACATCCCGGGCGTGCGCGAGGCGGCGGTGATCGGCGTCCCCGACGACCTGCTCGGCCAGGCGGTGAAGGCGTTCGTGGTCGTGGATCGCGCGGTGGCGGCGAACCTCGACGCCAAGGCGATCCAGCGCGAGTGCCAGGCTCGGCTCGAGGGCTTCATGGTGCCCAAGCACGTCGAGATCGTGGAGTCGCTGCCCCGGGGGGCGACCGGCAAGATCGACAAGAAGGATCTCCGATGACGCTGGTGCGCTTCCTCGGCGTCGACATCGAATCGGGCCCGGGCGCGCTCGTCCCGCGCAGCGAGACCGAGTTGTGCGGACGCACGGCGATCGCCAAGCTCGAGGAGGCCCGCGGCGTCACCTTGGTCGATGTCTGCTGCGGCACCGGCAACCTCGCCTGCGCGATCGCGATGGCGCTCCCCGAGGTGCGCGGCTGGGCGCTCGATCTCACCGACGGTTGCGTCGCGCTCGCCCGCGCCAACGTCGCGCGCCTCGGCCTCGGCGATCGCCTGCAGGTCGCGCAGGGCGATCTGTTCGCGCCGCTGGTCGACCACCACCTCGAGGGCGCCGTCGACGTGATCACCGCCAACCCGCCGTACATCTCGACCGCCAAGCTGGCCCAGCGCACGGATCTCGCCGAGGAGCCGCGCGAGGCCTTCGACGGCGGCCCCTATGGCATCACCATCCACCAGCGGGTGGCGCGCGATGCGTTGCCGCTGCTGCGGCCCGGTGGCTGGCTGGTGATGGAGTTCGGACTCGGACAGGAACGCCAGCTCGAGCACGTGATCGCGCGCAGTCGCGGGTACGAGGCGCCCGAGCTCTTCCACGACCATGCAGGCACGCCGCGGGTGATCGCGGCACGGAGATCCCCTTGACCCAAGATGCGCTGAAGCGGCGGCTACGCGAGTTCGTCGCCAAGAACTTCTATCTGGCCGAGCCCGGCTCGTTCGACGACGCGTCGTCATTCCTCGACCGGGGCGTGATCGACTCGACCGGCGTGCTGGAGCTCGTCACCTTCGTCGAGGACGAGTACGGCATCACCGTCGCCGACGAGGAGATCGTGCCGGCCAACTTCGACACGGTCAACGCGCTGGCCGGGTTCGTCGCGCAGAAGACGGCCTGACGTGGCCTTCTCGGTCACCGACCTCGCACTCGGTGCGCGCGCGGGCGCCGAGATCGATCGGATCTGCGCGTGGCTTCGCGAGACCGTGCTGGGCACGCTCAAGCGGCGCGGCGTCGTGCTCGGGCTCTCGGGCGGCATCGATTCCAGCGTGGTGGCGGCGCTGGCCGCGCGTGCGTTCGGCGCCGACAAGGTGCTCGGCCTGTTCATGAACGAGGGGGAGTCGGCCGACGACACCGCGCGTCTCGCGCAGCTGGCCGCATCGCACCTGGGCATCGCCACGATCGACGAGGACATCTCGCCGATGCTGGCCGCGGCCGGTTGCTACGCGCGTCGCGACGATGCGATCCGCAGCGTGATCCCGCGCTACGCCGCCGGATGGAAGTGCAAGATCGTCCTGCCCAGCGTCCTCGACAGCGATCGCTATCGCATCTACTCGGTGGTCGTGCGCTCGCCCGACGGTGAGGAGCTATCGGCGCGGATGTCGCCCACCGCGTACCTCCAGGTGGTCGCCGCGACCAGCTTCAAGCAGCGCACGCGCAAGATGCTCGAGTACTTCCACGCGGACCGCCTGATCTACGCGGTCGCCGGCACGCCCAACCTGCTCGAGTACGACCAGGGCTTCTTCGTCAAGAACGGCGACGGCGCCGCGGACGTCAAGCCGATCGCGCACCTCTACAAGACCCAGGTCTACGAGCTGGCCGGCGCGCTCGGGGTGCCCGAGGAGATCCGCAGGCGCCCGCCGACGACCGATACCTATTCGCTGCCGCAGTCGCAGGAGGAGTTCTACTTCTCCCTGCCGTACCAGGGCATGGACGCCTGCCTGTACGGACGCAACCGGGGCATACCGGCGGCCGAGGTCGCGGCGGCGCTCGGCCTGACGGCGGAGCAGATCGAGCGCGTCTATCGCGACATCGACGGCAAGCGCGCCGGCGCGCGCTACCTGCACTCGCCGCCGGCGACCGTGCCGTCCCCCGTCACGCAGCTTCAGGGGGCGTCGATGTCCTCGACCGAGACACCGCCGCGCTGATTTCCGAGCACGACCAGGCTGAGTGCGCCGGGACCTCCGGGGACGTCGCGCGGCGCGATGATCGCAATGACCACAGATCGTGGACAACTCCACGAGCGTTGGTGCGGCCTGGTACGAATGCCGAGTCGGTACGCTGTGAGCGCAGTATGAGCGCAGTATGAGCGCGTTCATGAGCCGTTCATCGGCACCGTGCGATGGCGCTCGCGCATCCGGAGATGGTGGCGACGCATTCAATATCCACTCTGCTCATCCGGATTTGTGTCGGAGCCCAGCAGACATTGACCATATCGTGGCCATCGGATACGTGATGGCGATGCGCCCTCCACGCACCGTCGCTTTCCTCTGTCCTGTCATCGCCGCGGTCGTGATCTGCGCGGGCGGCGAAACGCCTGCCGGCGTCGCGCCCGGCGCGGCTGCACTACCGCCGGATGCGCTGATCGTGGCGCTCAATGGCAATGACGCCAACCCGGGTACCCTGGCTCTACCGTTCGCCACGATCCAGAAAGCGGTGAACGTGGTCCCCGTGGGCGGCACGATCGCGATCCGCGGTGGCACGTACGCGCTGCTCACCAACATCCAGATCAAGCGCAGCGGTACAGCCGCCGGCCCGATCACGATGACCAGCTACCCGGGGGAACGCGTCATCATCGATGGCGAACAGCTGCCGAACACGCCAGCGCCGCTCAACGGCAGCATCGCGCGTGCCGATCGCGGCGCCATCCACCAGGAGGCGTCGTGGTGGCGGATCATTGGCCTGGAGATCATGAATGGCCCCTATGGCGTCTACTGCGATGGATGCAACAACAATGTGTGGGAGCGCCTGGTCACCCACGATAACTACGAAACGGGATTCCAGCTCCAGGGTGCATCGAGCAACAACCTGATCCTGAACCTGGACAGCTTTGGTAACCGCGACCCGCGCAAGAACGGCGAGAGCGCCGACGGACTCGGCATCAAGGAAGGCTCGGGAACCGGCAACGTGGTGCGCGGAGCCCGACTGTGGAACAACGTCGATGACGGGTTCGACGCCTGGAAGTTCCTGTCTCCGATCCGGATCGAGGACTCGATGGCCTGGGGCAACGGCTTCA
>DATIPJ010000386.1:0-4324 GCA_035472155.1 Kofleriaceae bacterium | reverse complement strand
CCGCCATCCGGGCTGACATCGTGAGGATCTCGTCGAGCGTCATGATCCGGCCGACGTTCTTGGCCAGCTGGCGCTCGAGCGAGATCGCGTCGTTGAGGGGACTCTGGATCCAGATGTACGCCGCGGCCGAGACGAGCAGAGCGATCAGACCGGCGACGAACACGATCTGTCGCCCGGGCAGAGCGCGCCTCGAACGGTCGGGTTCTGACATAGGACCAAGAGAGATATCGACCGAGCGGCCCAACCATTGAGACCGGATGGGTGCGAAGAGAGGGTGTGTTCACGGGGCAAGTGCCTGAAGTCGTGGGCGCCGTCCTGGAGGTTGCCAATGGGGGTGCGAGCCATTAGGCTGTCGACACCGTGTTTGAGCTTGCGCGTATCACGACGACGACGACCACCACCGCCTGCGGGTTGGTGGTCGTGCGCGCTGGCTGACCGCTACGAGCACGACGACGCCCGCCACTGGCCGGGCGTTGTCTTGATGCATCGCCCGTCCCGTGGCCTCTGACGATGGAGATCACGATGCAAGACGCCGATGTTCGCTCAATAGAATCTGAACCTGCGGATGGCCCACTGCTTCCGCCCGACGACCACCGCGCGCTGATCGCGCGGCTCGACCTGTGCCACTTTCAGGAGGAGGCGCCCGGGATGGTGTTCTGGCACCCGCGCGGCTGGACGCTGTACCGGCTGCTCGAGGAGGCGGCGCGCGCGCATGTGGCGGCGGGCGGGTACCGCGAGGTGCGGACTCCCCAGATCCTCCGGCAGGCGGTGTGGGAACGCAGCGGCCACTGGGGCAAGTTCCACGACGGGATGTTCGCGTGCGGCGACGGCGCGGATGCGTCGGCGCTCAAGCCCGTGAGCTGCCCGGGGCATATCCAGCTGGTGCGGCGGATGGCGCCGTCGTGGCGCGATCTGCCGATCCGCATCGCGGAGCTCGGGCTGTGCCACCGCGACGAGGCGAGCGGCTCGCTGCACGGGCTGATGCGGCTGCGGCAGTTCACACAGGACGACGGCCACATCTTCTGCACCGACGAGCAGGTGGCCGACGAGATCGCGCGGTTCTGCCGCGAGCTGCCGGCGTTCTACCGGCGATTCGGGTTCGAGGACGTCTCGATCGCGCTATCGCTCCGGCCGGAGAACTACCTCGGTGAGGCGGCGCTATGGGACCGCGCCGAGCGTGAGCTGGCGGAGGTCGTCGAGGGGCTGGGGCTGCCGTACGTGGTGCAGCCCGGGGCGGGCGCGATCTACGGCCCGAAGCTGGAGTTCGTGCTCCGCGATAGGCGCGGGCGCGCGTGGCAGTTCGGCACCATCCAGCTCGACCTGGTGATGCCGAGGCGCTTCGACCTGTGTTACGTCGAGCCGAGCGGCGAGCGGCGGCCGGTGGTGATGCTGCATCGCGCGCTGTACGGCTCGCTCGAGCGGTTCTGCGGGATGTTGCTCGAGCACCATGGCGCGGCGCTGCCGGCGTGGCTGGCGCCCGAGCAAGTGGCGGTGGTGCCGGTGTCGGCGCAGCATCGCGCGCGCGCCGTCGAGGTGGCCGCGCGGCTCGCGAGCGCAGGGCTGCGCAGCCGGCTCGACGCCGACGACGCGACCCTGGCGCGCCGGATCGCGATCGCGCACCACGAGGGGGTGCCGTTCGCGGCGGTGATCGGCGATCGCGAGGTGGCGGACGGCACCCTGGCGGTCCGCGGCCGCGACGGGAAGTGGGTCGCATCGGTGGACGAGGCGACCGCGGAGCTGGTGCGGCGCTGCGCCTCGGCCTGATCAGGCCCAATCAGCGCATCGGGGGCGTGGTGCCGCGTGCGAACCGACGGCCGCGCAGCTCGCCCCGCGCGACGAGCACGCCGCGCAGCTCGTAGCGCCGCGACTCGACGATCGCGAACGCGAGGTCGATCTTGGCGTCGGCGAAGCTGCGGTTGATGACCTCGACGAAGCGGTCGACGCTGAGGTTGCTGCATCGGATGGCGAATGGTTGCTCAGCGATGCGGAACGTGACGCCTTCGCCGTCGGAATCGACCGCGATCGCGGCGATCGCGACCTGGTCTTTGGCGAGGTGCGCGAGCGGTGTCAAGAAGTCCCGAGCAGCGGTCGCACCGGGGCTCTCGCCCAGCGTGGCCTCTCCCTCGAAGATCCGCCAGTACCAGTCCGAATCGAGAACGAACCCCCCCGCGATCGCCATGGCATTCATACGTACAGGGCGGCGCCTTCATTTCAAGTGGCGCGTTCGGCAATCACCGAGTCCTCGTGATCGCCCGCGGCAATCCGCTGCACCTGGTCGAGTGCAGCCGATCGACTGCACTCGATCGGCTGCACCTTGTGAGCCTACCTCGCGCGGGCCTGGGGTCGCTTCGCGAGTGCGGAGCTGCGGCCGCGGCGCGCGGCCCCGACGCCGGTGACCTCTTGACCCAGCGCCTCCTCGATCCGGCGGACGACGCTGATCAGCCGAGGCCGCACTTCGGCGAGCAGGAACGCGCGCGGCAGGTTGAACGACTGCGCGCCGACGTTGATCGCCATGGCGGGCAGCCCGCCGCCGGGGCGGAACCCGATCGCGATCCCATTGACGTCGGGCTGCCACTCGCCGAACGAGCTGGTGCACCCGATCTTGCGATGCTGCTCGAGCGAGGCGTCGAGCATGCGCTTGATGCGCGGCCAGCCGGCCTCATCGGTGGCGCGCAGCTGGCGCAGGATGTCCTGACGCTCCTCGTCGGAGGCGCCCGCGATATATGCGCGGCCGATCGCGGTCATCGGCAGCGGCAGGCGCGAGCCGACATCGAGGCTCAGGCTGAGGGCGGCGTTGTTGCGGCAGACCTCTATATAGATGATGCCCATCCCGACCCGCATGCCGAGCGCGACCACGGCCCGCGAGAAATCGGCGACTTCCTGCATCATCGGCCTGGCCAGCTGGCGGATGGCCATGCCCGAGAGCATCGCACTGCCGAGCGCCAGCGTCGCACCGCCCAGGCGGTACTTGGCGACGTCGTCGACGTAGCGCAGGTACCCGAGCCGGGCCAGGGTCTGCGCGAGGCGCGACACGGTCGACTTGGGAAGCCGGCAGCGCTCGGCGAGCTCGCCGTTGCCGAGCAACGCATCGCCGGAGCGAAAACACGTGAGGACCTCGAGACCGCGGGCGAGCGCGGTGACGAAGTGGCGATCCTGCTTCGGCCTCGGCCGGGCGCGGACCTTGGTCCTGGGTGCCTGCAAAGTTCGGCGTGACACGACCATCGACGAGATCGATTATGCGGCCGTGGCCGCCCGACTCGTAAGCGCTGGCTCGACTTCTCTCGACCTGAACGCGATCTTGCGACGCGCCGCGGCGCAACGCTGGACGGTCCACGAACTCCTTGACCCGTCGAAGTCACTCGTCTAGCTTCGGAGCGGCTTGCAATTGCAGAACATAATTCTGCACTGCAGCACACGGCAACCCGCCCCCGCCATCCGAGGGCCGCAAAAGGACAGGACCTGTGGTGTGACAGCAAACGTCGACCCCGAGCACTTGCCCAAATCGGCGCTGCCGCTGCTCCGCATCCGCGGGGTGACGGTGCGCTTCGGCGCGATCGTCGCGCTCAACGAGGTTTCGTTCGAGGTCAACCGCGGAGAGATCCTCGGCCTGATCGGTCCGAACGGCGCCGGGAAGACCACGTTATTCAACTGCCTTAGCCGACTATCGGACTGCGAGTGCGGCGCGATCGAGCTCGAGGGTCGCTCGCTGCTCAGCGTGCCCCGCCACGAGATCGCGCAGGTCGGCATCGGCCGCACCTTTCAGCACGTGGCGCTGTTCGACAGCATGTCGGTCCTGCAGAACGTCATGGTCGGCAATCACGTGCGAGGGCGCGGCGGGTTCCTGGCCGATGCGCTCCGGCTCGGCGCGCTGGTCCGCAGCGAGCGCCACGCCCGCGATCATGCGCGCGAGCTGCTCGAGCGCATGGAGCTGACCCAGATCGCCGATGTCCCGGCCGGGCTGCTGCCGTTTGCGATCAAGAAGCGCGTCGAGCTGGCGCGCGCGCTGGCCTGCAAGCCCAAGCTGCTGCTGCTCGACGAGCCCGCGGGTGGCCTCAACCACGAGGAGGTCGGCCGGCTGGGCGAGCTGATCCGCACCGTGCGGACGTCGTTCGGCGTGACGATCCTGATGGTCGAGCACCACCTCAACTTCGTGATGAAGGTGTCGGACCGCGTGGTCGCGCTCGACTTCGGCAAGGTCCTCGCCGAGGGCTCGCCGGCGGAGATGCAGCGCCACCCCGAGGTGATCCGCGCATACCTCGGAACCGCCGGAGCGTCGTCATGACGGCGCTCCTGGAGCTGCGCGGCGTCGACGCGTTCTACGGCC
>DATIPJ010000385.1:0-23492 GCA_035472155.1 Kofleriaceae bacterium | reverse complement strand
GACGCGGGTCGCGTTGTAGTACGACGCCTCGACCGGCACTGCCTCGCCGGCGTACTGCGGCTGCTCGGTCCAGCTCGGGTCCTTGGCGACCGCGAGCCACGGCTCGTTCGAGTAGTTCACCGGCAGCCACGAGCCATTGGCGAGCATCGGCAGGTAGCCCTCGCGGCTGGTGTCGGGCGTGTCGTTGCTCTGCATGCACGGGATGCACGCGTTGGGGTACAGGCTCGAGCAGAACTCGCGGCGGTACTGGCTGCGATCCGACGAGATCGGCTTGTGCGCCAGCGAGCGATACGAGGTCGGCCACGTCACGCCCGGGAAGCTCGACGCAGGGGGCGACCAGGTCACGCGCGTGGGCTCGGGCAGGCCCGGCCCGAACGCGGTGGTCTCGACCGAGCGCACATCGCAGTTGCCGAACAGCACGCTGGTGCCGCCGATCGTGCTGAACAGCAGCTGCGGGGAGAACGTGTAGCCGAACGTGGTGTTGACCGGGACCCAGTGCTCGGCGTCGACCGGCCCGCCGGCGACCCAGTAGTTGCGCGGGAACATGTCACCGAAGTAGAAGCCCTCGCGCTGGGTGTAGATCTCGGCCTCGGTCGCGGGCACCGTGTTGGTGGTCGCGATCGTCGGATTGGCGGTCGAGCTGCGGCACAGCGACTCGGGCGCCTTCGAGCACAGCGTCGAGATGCCATTGGACACTGCGTTATTGCCGTCCTTCGAGCGAACGAGCCAGTTGTAGACAAACTTGTACTTGCTGTAATCCGCGCTCGACACCTCGGGGAAGCCCTGGCCGCACGTGAACGAGGTCTGCGGCCACACGTCGGTGCCGCTGTAGTCGTCGTTGTCCATCACCCAGTCGCCATCGTTCTTGTTGCAGCCGTGCACGCCCTTGCACACGCGCAGCACCAGGTTCGCGGCGTTCTGCAGGATCGTCGTGCCCGGGATCACCGAGGTGATGCCCTTGAGCTTGTTCAGGTTCATCACGACGGGCGTGCCGCCGGTGCAACGGAACGAATACCCGCCGGCCCATCCGCCCTGGGTGTTGTTGGTCGCAGCGTACGCGCCCGAGTTGCCGGTCGGCGCCATCGTCATCGACTCGAGCGCGCGGTTGTCGGTCGCTGCGAACGGATCGAGCGCCACACCGCGCTTGCGCGGCAGCGGCTGGATCAAGTTGGTCATCGCGAGCGCCGCGGCCGGGCTGGTCCGCCAGTGGGTGAGCGCCGGATGGTCGCCCGTCGCCAGGTTGCGGATGCTGATCGAGTTGTTGATGCCGACCGGCTGCGTGAACAGCGCGATCGCGGCGCTGAGGTAGCCGCCGCACAGCTCGAGGTAGTCGGCGGGCTGCTGCAGGTAGTTGTGCAGGCCCGGGGTGAGCACCCAGTCATTCTCCGCGCCGATCTCGCACACGCCGAGGCCGCCGGGGAAGCTCTCCGAAACCACCGTGCCGTTGCTCTTCGTGTAGCTGACCGTGAACACGGTCGTGCTCTTGGCCGCCGAGCGGATGATGTACTTGAACGCGATCAGGTCATACGGGTCATAGTCGCCCTTGACCCACGCATCGTTGGCGACCTGGCCCGCAGGCAGGTCACCGTTCTGCTTCATCAGCGCGCCCTGCAGATACTTGTAGAGCGCCTTCTGCACGTTCTGATACTGGACGTCGCCCGAGGCGATGTCGCCGGTCGTCCACGTCATCGGATCGAGCCGGTAGCTGCCCAGCGGGTAGAGCCAGAGCTTCGAGGTCAGAAATGCCTGTGCGGAGTAGCCGCCGACGATCACGGTTCCGCCGTTGGGGTAGGTGACCGAGGCACCATTCGGCAGGTTCAGGTTGCCGCCGTTCGGAAAGCCGACGTTGGCGCCGTTCGGGAATCCGACGTTGGCGCCATTCGGGAATCCCAGGTTGGCGCCATTGCCCAGGTTGATGGTGGCACCGTTGACGAAGCGCAGCGAGGTGTCCACGCCGTAGGCCACGACCTGGCCGGCGGTGTAGCTCACATTGGTGCCGTTGACGCTCACCGTCGTCGCGGCCACGTAGGTCACGCTGCCGGCGGACCGCATCACCATCGAGCCGTTGTTGCCAAACGCCATCCGCGCGCCGTTGGGGAGACTCACCGACGCGCCGTTACCGAAACCGACGTTGGCGCCGTTGCCCAGGCCGATGTTCGCGCCGTTCGGAAAGTCGATGCGCGCACCATTGGGATAGCTCGTGCTCGCGCCGTTGCCGTAGTTCACCTTCGCGCCATTGGTGAAGTCGCGGCTGGCACCGTTGTTCAACGAGCTCAGCGCACCGTTCCCAGTAACTCCTGCCGACGCGGTGGACACGAGTCCCACCAGCGCCGCAGTACCAACAACCGATCTAAAAATCATACGGGCACATCGAGCAACCGCCGTGCCCGCCTGGTGGCGTGCACCCGCCCGCAATCACGAGGTGGTGTCGCCGGCCCGCTTGCTCGAAACCGAACGATCGCTCGAAACCGAACGATTCGGCGGGAGCTGGGCCCACGTGCGCAGCTGGGCCGACAGCTCGACGGCCGACGGCCGGCGCTCGGGATCTTTCTCGAGCGCGGCCAGCACCGTGGCCTGCACTTCCTCGGGGATCGTCGGATCGAGATCGATCAGGCGCGGCGGCGGCGTCTTCATCTGGGTGACGATCATCGCGAACAGGTTGCCGTCGGAGGGAAACGGCAGCCGGCCGATCAGGCACTGGAACAGGATGATGCCGACTGCGTAGATATCGGAGCGCCCGTCGTAGGTCGACTCCGAAAGTCGCTCGGGGGCCATGTACTGCGGGGTACCGACCAGGTGGCCGCTCGCGGTCAGCGAGCGCTGCGACGCCTTGGTGTCGTCGAGCAGCTTGGCCACGCCGAAGTCGAGCACCTTGATGACCTCGCGGCCGCTCGCGTCCTGGTGCAGGAAGATGTTCTCGGGCTTGATGTCGCGGTGCACGAGGCCCTCGGCGTGCGCCGCGGCGAGCACGTCGCACACCGGGGTGAGGAGCTCGGCGGTGCGCGCGATCGACAGCTTGGTCTTGCCGTCGAGCAAGTCGTCGAGCACGCGCCCCTGGAGCAGCTCCATGATGATGTACGGGATCCCGTCGGGGCTGACCCCGCCCTCGAGGATGCGCACGGCGTTGTCGTGCTTGACCCGCGACACCGAGACCGCCTCGCGCTTGAATCGCTCGATCGCCTCGGGCGAGTCGTTGCCCGGCTTGGGCTTGAACATCTTGGCGGCGAACACCTCGCCGGTGCGCACCTCGGAGCAGCGGTACACCACGCCGAAGCCGCCCTCGCCGACCGACTCGTGCAGCATGTAGCGATCGTCGAGCACCGTGCCCGGCATCGCCTGCTTGAGCGCGGCGAAGATCCGGTCGGCCTGCTTGTACGACTGCTCGAGCGCCTCGTTCTTCTCGAGCAGCTCGGCGGCCTGCTTGCGGACCTCCTCGGTGCGCTTGTCGACTTCGCGCTCGAGGTGCTCGGCGCGCGCGCGCAGGACGGCGATCCGCGTGCGCATGGCGCCGAAGATCGCCAGCGCCGCGATCGCCAGGTAGCCGGCGTAGGCCCATGGCGTGGCCCAGATCGGCGGCGCGATACGGAACCGGTGCCGGACCGGCCCGTGCTCGCGCCCGAGGTGATCGCGCGCGACGACGACGAGCTCGTAGTCGCCGGGCCCAAGCCCGGTGAACTCGCGGCGCGTGCGCTGCTGCCAGGGCTCGGGCTCGGGCTCGGCGCCGATCAGCTGCGTGCGGTAGCTGACGTCGCGCGCGTGATCGGGCACGACGAGCACGTACTCGAACACCAGCTTGTTCTGGTCGTGATCGAGCCGCGCACCGTCGGCGAGCGCGGCGTCGCCGGCGTAGCTCGCGCGCTCGAGCAACAGCTCCGCGGGGCGCGGCCGGTCGTCGACCGCCGCCGGGTCGATGAACACCAGGCCGTGCATCGTGCCGAGGAACACCCGGCCGCGCGCGTCGGTCGCGGCGTTGCTCATCGAGCATTCCTCGTCGGGCATTCCGTCATCGCGCCCCAGCGTGCGGACCGCGAACGCGCCGCCCGGCTTGTCCTCGAGCCGGCTGATGCCGCGGTTCGTGCACAGGTAGATCCGCCCGGCGCGGTCGGCGGCGATCGAGTTGATCGTGCCGTCGGGCAGCGCGGGCGTCGTCGATTCGGTGAACCGGTCGACCCGCGTCGGATCGGGCAGCGGCGACAGCCTGCGCGCGCCCGCCGCCTGCATGCCGATCCACAGCGCGCCGCGGTCGGCCAGGAGCGCCGTGACGGTGTCGTTGTCGTCGACGCCCTCGTGCGACGACACGTTCTCCCACGCGCCGGCCTTGCGGCGTGCGAGGCCCGTGCTGTTGAGCCCGAGCCACAGGTCGTCGCGTTCGGCATCGCGCGGCGTGACCAGCAGCTTGGAGATCCACAGCGAGCGCAGCCCGTCGGCCGCGGTCACCGCGTGCGCGTGCGCGCCATCCGACGCCCACAGCGCACCATTGACGCCGACCCACGTCACCGCAGCGCCGCCCTCGCGCGCCACCGCGAGGTCCTGGATCGCAGCGCCCCGGGCCTGCTCGAACGGATGCAGCGCGGCGGTCTCGCCATCGAACGCGTAGATCTTGCCGAGGCCGGTCCCGACGACGACCTGGCTCGCGCCGGCGCCGCCGACCGGCGGCAGCTCGCGCAGCGTGCGGATCTCCTCGTCGTCGGGCGCGTGCCAGACCGACCAGTGCGGCCACGCGATGCGCGCGAGGTCGGCTCCCGACGACACCCACAGCGCGCCATCGCTCGCCGCGAGCACGCCGTCGATCCGGCGCTGCAGCATCGCCGGGCCACCCGCGAGGCGCTTGACCGCAGGCTCGACTGCGCGCACCAGCCCCGAGTCGGTCGCGATCCACAAGACGTCGGCGCCGTTCGCGACCCCGGCGGTCGTCAGCGCGAACGCAGCGTGCTCGGCCCCCGGCTCGGCAGCGAGGTGCAGCTCGCGCCAACCGCGCGGCGTCAGGCACGCCACGCCCTTGAGCAGCCGCGCCGCGCACAGCCACGCGCCATCGCGCCGGCGCACGCGCACGATCGATCCGATCGGCGCGTCGCGCATCTCGGGCACCGCGACCGGCCGCCGATCCGCGCCGAGCCGGACCAGCCCGGCCTCGGTGCCGATCCACAGCGCGCCGCGCTCGTCGTCGAAGTAGAGCCCGCGCGTCGCCTGCTCGGGCGGCGTGGGGCCGGACATCACCACCGAGAGCCGCGCCTCGCCGGGCCGCCGGTGGGCGAGGCCCCACGGACCGCCGACCCACAGTCCGGCGAGCGGACCGTCCGCGACCTCGAGCGTGGCGTAGACGTTGTCGCCGGGCAGACCGTCGCGGGTGTCGATCGTTCCTCGGCGCGCCAGCGTCTGCGCGTCGAGGATCGCCACCCCGCCCTGCGTTGCCACGTACACCGCATCGCCGCCCGGCCCGGGCGCATAGCGGACGTGGTTGACACCGTCGTGCGGCAGGCCCGTCTTCTGCGTCACGGTGCGCCAGCCGGTCGGGCCGGCCACGTACAGCCCCTTCGGCGTGCCGACCCACACCCGGTCGCTCGGATCGGTCGCGATCGAGTACACCGTCGCGCCGTGCGGCGTGCCGTCGCCCTGATCGAGGCGGCGAAACGACGTTCCGTTGAACAACGCGACGCCGTTGATCAGGCCGAGGGCCAGCCGCCCATGCCGATCCGGCGCCAGCGAGTAGAAGCTGTTCTCCGGGGCGCCCTGCTGACGGGTGAACACCTCGAACGCGAACGGCTCGGGCGCGAACGGCTCTCCCGCGAGCTCACCGCGTGCGGGCTCGGCGGCGGACATCCCTCCCGCCGCCAGCAGCACGACCACGGTCCACGCGCGGATCATCGTTCGTGTCTTCGGCGCTCCCGCGCGCAAATCAAGATGTTGGGCCCTCGACGGATGGATTTTTCTAGCGGTCCGGTAACCCGGCTCCGCATATCCGTCGTTTACAACCGGCTCATCGTTCTCCCTGGACGAGGCAGGATTCACGATTCAACGATCTGTTGACAATCGTACCCATATCGGTATTGGCAATCGCTCTATGTGAGCCAGACGTTCATTCGGTATTTGGAACGATCGTCGACCGCCCGGTGCACCTCTCCGACCTCTCGAAAGAGGCCGGAGACGCAAAGGCGACCACGCGGGCGCTGTGGTCACGCCGGGGTATACTGGCCGGCATTGCAGCACCGACGTGCCGCCTCGAGGACGACTCGATGAAGCCTACCAACGCGGGCGAGGACGACGGCAATCGGAGCGAACCGGCAGCAGTTCCTCTCGCGGCTACGCAGCAGCATGACGAGCTGGTCACGCTGGCTGCGGCCAGGAGCCGCGGCCACCAGGAGACGCTGCCGGACCTCGAGCTCGGGCCCCGCGGGAGCGGAACGCTGTCGCTGTCCCAGGTGATACAGCTGCCGCAGGTCCTCGATGAGCTCTACGTGCTCGAAGCCAAGCTCGGCGAAGGTGGGATGGGCATCGTCTACCGCGCACATCACCGGCTCGATGGTCGGCCTGTCGCCCTCAAGCTGGTTCGCCGGCCGGAGATCAGCGCGCGAGGAGGCACGGCCGCATCGATGAACACGGTGCAACCGCGGCTTGCGCTCGCCCGGGAGTTCGGCACGCTGTCGTCGCTGCATCACCCCAATGTGGTCCAGGTCCTGGACTACGGGTTCGACGACCAGTTCGGCCCGTACTTCACGATGGAGCTGCTCGAGGCGCCGCAGACGGTGATCGAGGCCGCGGCAGAGCTGCCGCTCGACGGCAAGCTGGCGCTGCTGATCCAGCTGCTGCGCTCGCTCGCGTACCTCCACCGGCGCGGCATCATCCATCGCGATCTCAAGCCGCATAACGTGATGTGTGTCGGTGGCGTCTTGAAAGTGGTCGACTTCGGGCTGGCGACGCGCGGCGCGACCGAGTCGGCCATCGTCGGGACGGTGCGCTACATCGCCCCCGAGCTGTGGGAGGGCCAGCCTCCCACGGTGGCATCGGATCTCTACGCGTTCGGCGTGATCGTCTACGAGCTCCTGACCGACGACTTTCCCGAGCGCGGCAACGACGGCTGCCTTCTCCGGCCCCGGCGATTCCCGCGCAGTCCCGCCGATCCGGCGGTCGCTGATGCACTGTGGAGCCTTTTGGAGGCACTGCTCGCGACCGATGCCGGCGCGCGGCCGGCGAGCGCAGGCGCGGTGATCGACGCGCTCGGTCGTCGGTTCGGCGATGTCATGTCGTTCGAGACTCCCGAGACCCGTGAGAGTTTTCTGCAAGCGTCCGAGCTGATTGGCCGCGATCGAGAGATGGCGGCGCTCTCGGGGGCGCTGTCCCTGCTGCTCGCCGGCACGGGCTCGTGCTGGCTCTGCCACGGCGAGAGCGGTGTCGGCAAGTCGCGGTTGTTTGCAGAGCTGCGCACGCAGGCGTTGGTCCACGGCGCCGCGGTCGTTCATGGCCATGCCGTCGTCGAGGGAGGTAGCTCGCATCACGTGTGGCGGCCGGTGCTGCGCGCGCTGGCGATGCGCGCCGAGCTCGCGGACGACGATGCCGGGGTGCTCGCGGCCGTGCTGCCCGAGCTTCCTGACCTCCTCCACCGACCGATCGCCCCGGTGCCCGCGCTGCCCGCCGCGGCCGCGGCCGAACGGCTGTTCGCGACGATCGAGCGTCTGTTCCGCCGGCAGCGCAGGCCGACCGTCATCATCCTCGAGGACCTTCAGTGGACAGGCCCCGACAGCCTGCGGCTGCTCGCCGATCTGGCGAGCCGGGTGAGCTCGATGCCGATCCTCATCGTCGGCAACTACCGCGACGACGAAGCGCCGGCGCTCGCGGCCGCGATCCCGGCGCAGACGTTCAAGGTCGAGCGATTGAGCCGGTCGGCGATCCGCGACCTCGCGGCATCCATGATCGGCGACGCTGGCCGCCACAGCGAGCTGGTCGATTACCTGTTTCGCGAGACCGAGGGCAACGTGTTCGTGCTGGTCGAGGTGCTGCGCGAGCTCGCCGAGCAAGCCGGCGAGCTGCAGCGCGTCGACCGCGTCGCCCTGCCGGAGCGAGTGATGACCGGCGGGATCGAGGCATTCGCGCGCCGCCGCGTCGATCGGCTGCCCGAGCCTCACCGCGATCTGATCGAGCTCGCTGCGATCGCGGGCCGTCACCTCGATCTCACCGTGCTGCGCGAGCTGGTCGCCGCCGAGCCGCTCGATCGCTGGCTGCGCGCGTGTGCGAACGCCGCAGTGCTCGAGTACCAGGACGGCTGGAGGTTCGCACACGACAAGCTGCGCGAGGCGCTGATCGGCGCGATTCCCTCGAGTCGGCGCGCCGAGCTCCATCTCCGCGTTGCTCAGGCGATCGAGAGCGGCTACGTCGGCGCCGCGCGCGACACCAAGGCTGCGGACCTCGCCCACCACTTCGAGGCCGCGGGAGATACCGATCGCGCATGGCGCTACAGCATGCGCGCCGGCGATCTTGCGACGCGCGGCTGCTCGTACGGCGATGCTCGCGAACACTACGGCCGCGCGCTCACGCTGTCCCGAGGCAATGCCGGCGACGCCGGGGCGCGCCAGGTCGTCGATACGCTGTTGCAGCAGGCCTATACCACGCTCGTCGCCGACGACGCCGACCGCAATTTCGCGCGGATGACCGACGCGCAAGCGCGCCTCGCCGAGATCGCGGCCCGCGGCGCGCTCGGCCCCGAGGATGAGCGACGGATGGCGCGCGTCCACACCGTGCTCGGTCGGATCCACTTCTACCGCGGCGAGATCGGCCAGGCGCTGGCGTTCTACCGCCAGGTCCAGCCGGTCGCGGAGAAGCTCGGCGACGCGGAGCTCGCGGCGCTGCCGTCGTGCCTGATCGGCACCGCCTGCACGTGCCAGGGCAAGCTCCTCGACGCTGAGCCGCTGCTCGCCCGGGCAATGGCGCCGCTCGAGCGCCTCGGTGAGCCGTTCGAGTGGTTCCGAGCGGTCGGCTACCACGGTCTGACGCTGGCGCTGATGGGGCGCTACCGCGATGCGTGCGTCGATCTCGATCGCGTGCTGGTGCGCGCCCACGAGATCGGCCAGCCGAGTCTTCTGTCCGCGGCCCACCTCATGAACGGAACCTCGCGCGTGTCGACGGGCGATTGGCCGCGCGCCGTGGAGCTCCTGGAGCGGGTGCTGCACTACGCGACCCAGACCGGCGACAAGCTGCACCTCAGCCTCGCCCATCGCGGCCTGGCGTGGGCGCTGAGCCAGCTCGGTGACGCTGCCACCGCTGCCGAGCACCGCGCGCGCGGCCGCGCGATCGCCGATGCGATGGGTGGCCGGCTGATGTTGAGTGACTGGTACGAGGCGAGCGACGCCGAGGCGGCGCTGGCAGAAAACCGGATCGACGACGCCGCGGCGATCGGCGAGCGTGTGGCCACGACCTCGGTGACTGCAGACCTGGTCTTCTCGCAAGGTATCGCCGAGCGCGTGCTCGCCCGAGTCCGGCTGCATCAGGGGCGTGACGCGGAGGCCGATGCCTGCTTCGCCGCGAGCATCGCCACCCTGCGACGCGGCGGCGTCGAGGTGCAGGCGCTGTTCACCGAGCTCGCGTGGGCCGAATGCGACCACGCCCGCGGCAACCGATCCCGTGCAACGCAGCGCTGGCGCGAGCTGCGCATTCGCGCTGCCGAGCTGCTCTGCCCATACGCGCTGGCCGACGCGGACGCGCGGTGGCTGCGCCTGGAGTCGACGTGAACATCCTGAGAACGCCGGATGCGTGCTTCGCGGCCTCCGCACGGCTGCTGCCGGAGCCACGCACCCTCGAGATCCCGGCCGGATCGGCCGCGCCGGGCCAGACGCTGCGCATGGCCTACGTCGATACCGGCCCGTCCGACGCGCCGGCCGTGCTGCTCTTGCACGGCGAGCCGACGTGGTCATTTCTCTATCGCACGATCATCGCCCGCCTGGTGGACGCCGGATTGCGCGCCGTGGCCCCCGATCTCATCGGGTTTGGCCGCTCCGACAAGCCGGCGGCGATCACCGACTACAGCTACCAGGCCCATCTTGACTGGACGTGGGCATTCATCGGCTCGCTGCGACCGTCGCTGGGTGGCCGCGGGCTGCACCTCGTCTGTCAGGACTGGGGCGGCTTGCTCGGACTGCGGCTGGTCGCCGAGCATCCGGAGGCGTTCGCGAGCGTGGTCGCGATGAACACGTCGTTGCCGACGGGAGCGGGGCGCGCGCCAAAGGAGTTTCTCGACTGGCGCGACTACGCACTGACCACACCGACCCTGCCGATCGGCGCGATCGTCCGCCGGATGTCCGCCCGGCCGATCACCGACGACATCGTTGCTGCCTACGACGCGCCGTTCCCTGACGAGTCGTACAAGGCCGGCGCGCGCGCGTTCCCCGCGCTGGTACCGATCACGCCTGACGACCCGGCTGCCATCGCCAACCGCGCCGCATGGGACTCCCTCGCGCAGTTTGAGCGGCCCTTCCTGACGCTGTTCGGCGACGGCGACCCGATGACCCGCGGCAACGATCGCGCGTTCCAGAAACGGATCCCCGGTTGCCGGGGCCAACCCCACGCCGTGCTGGCCAATGTCGCGCATTTCATCCAGGAAGACGTGGGCGACGAGGTCGGGAGAAGAATCGCCGCGTTCATCGGCGGCTGATCGGCGCGCGCATCGGCAGCGCGAGACCTCGCCATTGTCGTATAGATCCTCGGTGCGCTCGCCCAGTCCGTCCTCTTTTGAAGCAGTGTCTCCTCGATCTGCGGCGCCCGCTGCGTCGCGCTGGCGCCGCGCCCGCGATCACGTGGCCGCCGCGATCGTCGAGCGTACGCTCGCCTCGGCAGATATTCGCATCGACGGCGATCGCGCGTGGGACGTCCGCGTCGCAGACGATCGGTTCTTCACCGACGTGCTACTGCGCGGCGCGCTGGGCGCAGGCGAATCGTACATGGCCGGCTGGTGGGACTGCCACGATCTCGAAGAGCTCGCCCGTCGCGTGCTCGTCTCCGATGTCGAGGCCAGGTTCGCAGCCCTGCCGATCTACGTGGTGCCGGCGATTCTCGCCCGGTTGCGCAACGATCAATCGGTGACGCGGTCGCGGCGCGTCGCCGACCAGCACTACAGCATGGACAACGATCTGTTCTGCCGGTTTCTCGGTCAATATCGCATGTACAGCGCTGGCTACTTCGAAGGCAGCGATCCGGACGATCTCGACGAGGCCCAGCGCCGAAAGCTCGATCTGATCTGTCGCAAGCTCGAGCTGTCAGGCGCAGATCATCTGCTGGACGTCGGCGGCGGCTGGGGTGAGCTCGCGCGCTACGCGGCTGCCACGTACGGCTGTCGGGTCACCAGCATCAACATCTCCGACGAGCAGATCCGGTTCGCGCGCGATTATTGCCGCGGACTGCCAGTCGAGATTGTCAAATGCGACTACCGCTATATCCAGGGCCGCTTTGACAAGATCGCAGCGATCGCCATGTTCCCTCATGTCGGCTACAAGAATCATCGCGAGTTCATACGCATCATGCGCGATCACCTGGCGCCCGAGGGACTGCTGCTGATCGAGAGCACCGCCAAGAACGTCTCGCGCACCCACATGGATCCCTGGGTCGATCGGTACTTCTTCCCGGGCGCGCTGTTCCCATCGGTCCGCCAGATCGGCGCCGCGATCGACGGCATGTTCGTCGTGGAAGACTGGCAAAACTTCTGGTCGTCGTACATCCACACGCTCCGGGCATGGAATCGCAACTTCCAGTCCAGCTGGCCCGAGCTCTCGACGCGCTATCCGGAATCGACCCGCCGGATGTTCGAGTACTTCTTTCTCACGGGAGCCGGCGGCTTCCACGCTCGCTTGCTCAACTACTGGCACGTCCTCCTCGCCCCGCTGACTCGTCGCCGCCCGGCACCCCAGCTGCGGTGATGCGCCCGGTCACCTCACGCGCGCGAATCACTTGAGCGGCGCGCGGGCGCCGATGTCGTCGCCCAGGGCGATGAGCAAGCGGCGCAACAGGTCGGCGAGCTCTCTGCGCTGGGCGGCGGTCAGCCCCTCGAGCAAACCCCGCTCGGTCTCGACGTGATGCTCGAGCGCCGCGTCGACCATGCGCAATCCCCTGGGCGTCAGCTCGACCAGCACCCCGCGACGGTCGTCGGGATCGTCGGCGCGCCGGATCAGCCCGCGATCCTCGAGCCCATCGACCCGGTTGGTCACGCTGCCCGACGTGATCATCAGCGCGCGGCCGAGCGCTCCGGCCGACATGCGATATGGCTCCCCGGCGCGGCGCAAGGTCGCGAGCAGATCGAACTCGGCGGGCTCGAGCCGGGCTGAGCATCGACGGGGCAGGCCTCCTGCCCCCTTCGGCCCAGGATAATCCAGCCGGGCTGCAAGGCTACAAGTGGACTAGACTACGTGCGATGTCCGCGCGCACCTGGATACGCCTCGCAGGCGGGGTCGCGCTTGCGATCAGCGTTCCGCTGCTCGCGCTGTGGATCACCGGCGATCCGGATCTGGTCAAGATCGCGTCGTGGCGATGCAAGACCAACGCGTGCATCGCCTTCGTCCTCACCGCGACCGCGCTCATCCTGCGGACCTCCGAGCGACGCGCGGCGATCGCGGTCGCGCACGTGCTGACCGCAGGCGCGCTCGCGATCGGCGCGCTCACGCTGTTCGAGTACGTCGCCGGCGTCGACCTCGGGATCGACGAGCTGTTCGCCAAGGACTGGCCGTACCCCGAGAGCGCGCGGCATCCCAACCGGATGTCGCCCAACGCGGCGCTGTCGTTCGTGCTGATCGCCGCGGCGCTTGGGCTGTCGCGCGGGCGGCACCGGCGCGCCGCGGCCGGGCAGGTGCTCGCGCTGCTCCTGATCGGGCTCGATGGCGTTGCGCTGATCGGCTACCTCTACGACGCGACGTTCCTGTACCGGCCGACCGTGTTCATCCGGATCTCGCCGTACAGCGCCGTGGCCTTCGTGGTGCTCGCCGCCGGCACGATCGCGCTCCGCCCCGAGATCGGGGTGCTCCGCCGGCTGCGCGGCGCCGGGATCGGCGCGTACCTGGCGCGGCGCCTGCTGCTGCCGGTGGTCGCGACGCCGATCGTGCTCAGCTGGGTGCGCGTCGAGGGCGAGGCGCTCGGCTGGTGGACCGAGTCCGCCGGCGTGGCGCTCGAGGTCATCGTGTACATCATCGTGCTCGGTGCGCTCGTGCTGTACGTCGCGCGATCGCTCGATGCGATCGATGCGCGCCGCAAGAAGATCGAGCGCGAGCTGCGCGAGGCCCGCGACGGCGCGCACGCCGCCAACCGCGCGAAGGACGAGTTCCTCGCCATGCTCGGCCACGAGCTGCGCAATCCGCTCGCACCGATCGGCAGCGCGCTCGAGCTGATGCGCGCGCGCGATGCCGGGTTTCGCCGCGAGCGCGAGGTGATCGAGCGCCAGGTCCGGCACATGACCCGCCTGGTCGACGACCTGCTCGACGTCTCGCGCATCGCGGGCGGCAAGATCGAGCTCGCGCGATCGCGCGTCGCGGTCGGCGAGCTGCTCCGCGAGGCGCTCGAGCTGGTCCGCCCGCTGATCGACCAGCGGGGCCACCAGCTCACCGTCGAGACTGCGCCCGAGCTCGCCGTCGACGGCGACCGCGCTCGCCTGGTCCAGGTGATCTCGAACTTGCTCAGTAACGCCGCCAAGTACACGCCTCCCGGCGGATCGATCGCGATCCTCGCCGAGCGCCGCGGCGACGATGCCGTGGTGCGCGTGACCGACAGCGGCAACGGCATCGCGCCGGCGCTTCTGCCCCATGTGTTCGATCGGTTCGTGCAGGGCGAGCGCACCCTCGACCGCACGACCGGCGGGCTCGGGCTGGGCCTCGCGATCGTGCGGAGCCTCGTGGCCCTGCACGGCGGAACGGTCGACGCCCACAGCGACGGCGAAGGCAAGGGCGCGACGTTCACCGTCGTGCTGCCCGCGGTCGCGAGCGCCGAAGCGGCCGAGACCCCGGCGGATGCGGTCGATGCGCGGCCACAGGTCGTGCGGCGGATCCTGATCGTCGACGACAACCAGGACGCCGCCGAGCTGCTCGCGGAGGCGTTCCAGCTCGCGGGCCACACCGTGCGCGTCGCATACGACGGCGAGCGCGCGCTCGAGGTCGCGGCCGAGTTCGATCCCGAGTGCGTGATGCTCGACATCGGCCTGCCGCTGCTCGACGGCTACGAGGTCGCGCGGCGGCTGCGCCAGCGCACGCTCGACCACCGGCTGACCCTGGTCGCGATGACCGGCTACGGCCAGGCCGACGACGTGCGGCGCGCGCTCGACGCCGGCTTCGATCGCCACCTGGTCAAGCCCGTGCCGCTCGACGTCAGCCTCGAGATCATCGCGAACAGCCCGGGCGCGGCGCCGAGCTGATCGCTATTGGCAGCTGGTAGAATATCGCGCCGCACCGGCGTACGCTGCGGCATGGCCGCCAAGCGTCCCAAGCCGCGTCTGCGCCGGAGCCCGGAGGAGGCGCGCACCCATATCCTCGATGCCGCCGATGCGGTGTTTCGCGATCACCTGCCGGACGCGGTCGGCCTGCGCGAGATCGCGGCCGCGGCCGGGGTCAGCCATGGCCTGGTGACCCACTACTTCGAGACCTACGAGGGCCTGGTCGCCGCGGTGATCGCGCGCCGGCTCGATGCCGCCCGCTCGACCGCGTTCGCGCACCTCGCGCAGATGACGTTCGTGGCCGACGAGGCGCCGCTCCTGTCGGTGCTGGTCGATCTCCTCGAGGATCGCACCCTGGTGCGCCTCATCGTCTGGTCGCTGCTCACCGGGCGCGGCGTCGCGCTGCTCGGCTCGGCGGGCCAGGTCGGCCGCCTGGTCGACGGCATGGCCGCCCGGCTGGCCGCGATCGGTACGCCGATCACGCGGGAGCGCCTCGAGCTGGCGGCGATGTTCGCGCTTTCGACGGTCGCCGGCTGGTCGCTGCTCGGCGACACGATGGACACGGCGCTCGGCCGCGCAACTCCGCTGGATCGCAGCGTGCTCCGGACCGAGCTCCAGCGCATGTTGCGCGCCTACGTGGCCGCGCCGTGATCCGGCTCGGTAGATTTTGTTATTGTCCAACTTGACAATAACGGCCGCGCTACCCAGAGTGCGCGGCATGCGAAACATTCTTCTTCCTGTCACCCGTCTCAGCTCCACCACCACCTCCGCCGCCCTGCTGGCCGGCGCACTCCTTACCCGCGCGGGCGACGCCCACGCGTTCGCCGAGGACCTGTGCTACGCGCCCGACGGCGGCCCGCTGGCCAGCTGCGCGCCGCTCCCCGAGGTCTGCCGCCCCGCCGGCAAGGACACCGCGGCGTGCAAGGTCGCCATCATCGCGACCGCGGCGCGGCAGCGGGCGAATTCCAGCGGCGGCCGCAGCTCGGTCCACACCGACACGACGTTCCTGCTCGCCCAGGCCGTCGGGTTCTCGGCGACCGACGCCTACTGGATCGCCGCGTACGACGAGTCGGCCGACCTCGGCTCGTTCGAGATCCGCGACAACGACTCGAGGCCGTTCGGCGGCGGTGCATTCGCGACCGCCGACGTCAGCGGGTTCGTCCGCACGACCGCGATGACCGGCGGCCCGCTGCTCCACGTGATCGCGCCCTACAACCACGGGCTCGACACGCCGCCGCCCGGCGTCGATGGCCTGCATCCGGATCCGCACGACCCCGCCACCGAGGTCACGCTGGCGAACTTCCGGGCCTGGGCTGTCGCCACCTCGAGCGCGGCGAAGCCCGCGTGCACCGCGGGGCTCACCCTGCCGAGCCCGTCGGGCGACCTCGCCACCGGCGCCGCGTGCTTCACCACCGGCACGCCGATCCAGACCTCGATCAGCCTGTTCGGCCCGATCGACGTGCCGTTCACGACCCAGGCCGGTCCGCAGATCGTCCGGAGCTCCACGCCGCCGATCGGCGCGCCAGACTTCGACGCGCTGGTCGCCGCCGACGGCGCGCACGACGCGAGCCCCGGCCATGCCGCCGATGCGCGGCTCGGCATCTACCTCCACTTGCTCGCCGACCGGATCTCGCACCACGTGTGCGGCGACAGCTCGGTGATCTCCGGCCCCACCGACGACGGCTTCTTTGTCAACTTGACCAATAGCGAATGCGCCCAGCCGATCCACCTGCTCCGCCACGCCTGGGAGACCGGCGTCGACTTCGCGCGGCTCGCGCCCCAGGACCGCACGACGATCGCGATGCTGGGGTCGGTCTATCAGGAGCTCGTCGCGTTCGCCCGCGCGCGCGGCGTGCTGCGCCCCGGCGCCGACAGCCCCGCGAGCCAGGCCGCCTACACCGCGCAGATCGCCGGCGCGCTCCAGAAGTTTGCCGCGCCGGACCGGGTCTCCGCGCTGGACGCGATCGGCTGCGCGCACGGCCTCGCGCCCCTCCCCGGCCAGCCCGCCTGCCCCGCGCGCTGAGCACGCCGCGCGCACGATTCCGCGCCGGTCCACGACATCCCGAGCTGGTGTACGTTGCGCCTCGCCGCTGCGTGTCGTCTGGCCTCGGCCACCGAGGATCCCACCTCGAGGAGATGTCGATGAAGCTCACCGCGTCTGGTCTCTGGTCCGCCGTCCTGGTTCTCTCCGTCGCGCTCGGCCTGGCCGCCCGCACCGACGACGTTGGCGCCGACCCGCCTGCGCCCACCCCGGCCCCGACCCCGGCGGGGCTGACCGGCAAGTGGGTCGCCACCGTCGACTTCTACGGCACACCGGCCTACTACAAGCTCGAGCTGGCCCAGCAGGGCGATGCGCTGACCGGCGACTTCAGCGGCGACAAGCTCGAGGGCACCGTCCGCGGCGGCGCCGTCGAATTTCTGGCCAAGGACAGCGAGGGCGGCAGCGAGCAGGCCAAGGCGACGCTGTCCAACGGCGCGCTGTCGGGGACGATCGTCCTCGTCGAGGGCAGTAATCCCAAGAACCCGACGACCCATACGTTCACGGCGTCGCAGGTTCCCAACCGCTCGACGCGACCGCTGCGCCGCCACGACTTCGCGCCGACGGTGTTTCACCGCGAGTTCTCCCCGCGCAACAAGCCCGTGCTGACCATCGCGCCCGGCGACACCATCGTCACCACCACGGTCGACGCCGGCGGCACCGACGCCAAGGGCGTGGTTCGCGGGCTCGGCGGCAACCCGCAGACCGGGCCGTTCTACGTCGAGGGCGCGGTGCCCGGCGACACGCTCGTCGTGCGCCTGGTCCGCGTACGGCTCAACCGCGACTGGGCGGTCAGCGACGACTTCCTGGTCCCGCGCGCGGTCGACGGCGGCCTCGCGGTCAAGATGAAGGACATCGGCTCGACGGTGCGCTGGCACCTCGATCTGGCCAAGGGCGTGGCGACCAGCGAGAAGCCGGGCGAGCACCTCAAGCGCTACACCGTGCCGCTGCGCCCGATGCTCGGCTGCATCGGCGTGGCGCCCTCGCCGACACAGGCCGCGCCGCCGACCGGCGACTCCGGCGGCTGGGGCGGCAACATGGACTTCAACGAGGCCATCGAGGGCACGACGGTCTACCTGCCGGTGCGCAACCCCGGCGCGCTGCTCTACTTCGGCGACGGCCACGCCGCGCAGGGCGACGGCGAGCTCAACGGCAACGCGCTCGAGACCTCGCTCGACGTCACGGTCACCGTCGACCTGATCTCGGGAAAGGGGGTGCCCGGGCCGCGGCTCGAGACCGCGACCCACATCATCGCCATGGGCCTCGACGGCTCGCTCGACGGCGCGTTCCGCTTCGCGACCTCGAACATGGCGAGCTGGCTCGCCGACGACTACAAGCTGACACCGTCGGAGGTCGCGCAGGTCATGGGCACCGCCTCCGAGTACCGGGTCAGCGAGGTCGCCGATCGCAACGCCGGCATGGTGATGCGGATCGCCAAGGAGCGACTGCGCACGCTGACGCCGGGCAAATAGCCGCGCTCAGCGGAACGGTATGGGCTCAAACCGCTGTTGGGTGGTTGGTCCAGCTCAGCGCCGGCGCGGACCGCTCGCACGAGCGCTGCGTGAACTTCGTGTCACAAGCCGCGGCCGGAGATCTGACAGCGCGCTGGCAGCGCCGTGTTTTGCGGCAGCCGCTGTGATCGGCGTGGTCGCCGCCACCGAACGGAGGCGCGGCGATCGCCCGGATCGAGCCGAATCGGCGCGCTGCACGCGCGCAAGCGCCAATCGTGCGTCGCGCACTGCCGCACGAGCATTGGCAATCTCCATCATTTGCAATCACGGCGCGATGGCACAGGCGATGCTGAAGCCGGTCGCGGGCATCCGCCCGGAAGGAAGGTTGGTCATGATCTCGCAACGCGTATGGATCGCGGCTCTCGCAGGCGTCGCCGCACCGCTCGCACTATCATCGAACCCAGCGGCCGCACAGGCGCTGCCGACCCCGATGGGATTCGTCTCGCACCTCGACCTCGAGTGCTACCGGACTCCCGGCCCCTCGCTCAACAAGCAGCTGATGCTCTCTCACTTGAACCCTGTGCTGAGGGACGAGCACCACTTGCCGCCGCACCTCGTGAAGATCAAGGAGCTCGCGCAGACCTGCGTCCCCGTCCGCAAGAACGACGCAAAGCTTCCATTGAACGCAAAGCAGTTCATCGAGCAGGTCGACTTCGCATGCTATCGCCTGGAGGCAGACCCGCTGGTGCCCGAGGTCGACATCAACCTCACGCACCTCAACTCCGTGCTGGCGGATGACCTCAAGCTGCCGCAGCACTCGGTGTTTCTCCAGCGCCCGGCGCAGCTCTGTCTCCCGGTCGCGAAGAACGGCAAGATCCCGAAGCAGGAGATCCTCAAGCTGGTCCAGTACATCGATCTCGAGTGCTACGACACGCGACCGATCGAGCCCCAGACGTTCAGCGTGACGTTGACGCAGCTCAATCCGCAGCTCACGGGGATCTTGCCGCACACCATGAACCTCGTCTCCGAGCCCCGCCAGCTCTGCGTACCGGTTCGCAAGGGTGCTCAACAGATCCCGGAGGATGTCCTCGGCATCGTTCAGTGGATCGACCTCGAGAAGTTCGCGGCCAATCCCGTCGTCCAGATCGCGCCGGTGAGCGTCCAGCTCAATCATCTGAATCCGCTGTTCACCGATGTGCAGGCGATCGGCGTGATCCTCCAGCAAGCCGTCGCGCTCATGGTCCCGGTCGCCAAGGACGGCCACATGCCGGGCGAGGACTGACCCTCCCGGATCCGCGCGCCCGCTGCGCGCAAGATCTATGAGGTTCACGACCGCCCGGCGGACTTGGTCGGCTCGTTCCCCGGGCGGCGTGAAAAAAAACGTCGCGCTCTGTCGATTCCGCGGCAGGTCGATCGTCGTCCCTGCACAAGCGACGCACGAACGGCTCCAACCCGCAGGAATCCTCATGTCTTATCGCACGTTCCACCTCGTCCGGCGCGCGGCCGATCACCTCGTACGCGCCACCTTTCTGCTCGCGGTCGCCGCATGCGGCCACCCAGCCACGGGAGAAACGCCTATGCCGACCACCCCCTCGAACCCGTCCAATCCAGCGACCTCCGCGCAGCCCCCGCAGCAGGGGACCCTCGCCATCAACGGCATTCGCTACCACTACGAGATGCGCGGCCACGGTGAGCCGCTGCTGCTCCTGCACGGCGGCCTCGGCACGAGCGAGATGTTTGATGCGCAGCTGCCCATCCTCGCCGACGGGCGCCGCGTCATCCTGGTCGACCTCCAGGGCCATGGCCGCACCAGCCTCGGCGACCGGCCGTTCAACCTCCTCGATCAGGGCGACGACATGGCCGAGCTCATCAAGCAACTCGGGTTCTCGCAGGTCGACGTGATGGGCTATTCGCTCGGCGCCGGCGTCGCGTTCCGGCTCGCCGTGCAGCACCCCGCGGCGGTGCGCCGCCTCGTGCTGGTCTCGCTGTGCTTCTCGACCGAGGGCTTCTACCCCGAGCTCTTGCCGCTGCAGGCCCAGGTCGGCAGCGCGATGG
The DNA here is from genome assembly GCA_035472155.1 of Kofleriaceae bacterium. Taxonomy (GTDB): domain Bacteria; phylum Myxococcota_A; class Polyangia; order Haliangiales; family Haliangiaceae; genus JABFXX01. The sequence continues at coordinate 3,559 of DATIPJ010000385.1, read as the reverse complement.
CGCCCATGATGAAGGACACGCCGATGTACAAGGCGTACGTCAAGGTCGCGCCCAATCCCGAGGAATTCCCGCGCCTGCTCGATCGCCTCGGCGAGTACATGCGCAAGTCGTACAACTGGGCCGACGACGTCAAGAAGGTCCAGGCGCCGACGATGCTCGTCTACGGCGACAGCGACATGTTCCGCCCCGAGCACATCGTGCAGTTCTATCAGCTGCTCGGCGGCGGCCTCAAGGACGCGGGCTGGATGCGCGAGCATCAGTCGAAGAACCGCCTCGCGATCCTCCCCGATCTCACCCACTACGACATGCTGATGTCCCCCGCGCTGGCGACCACGGTGCGGCCGTTCCTCGACGGCAAGGCCCACGTGAAGAGCTGGGCCGAGCAGGTCTCGAACAAGTGATCACGGCCGCGGCGGCAGCGTGGCGCGCAGATGCGCCGCTGCTGCACCGAGGGCGGCCCCGCGCGGATGGCGATCGAGGCGCTCGAGATACTCGAGCGCGCTGGCCGTTTCGGCGAGGCTCGCCGCCAGGCGCGCCAGGTCGAGCAGCGCGGTCGCCGCATCGAGCGACCCGGGCGCCGCCGCGATGACAGCCAGCAGCGCACGCCGCGCACCTTCGACATCGCCGCGACGCAGCGCAGCCTCGGCTGCGGCGTAGTGACCGATCGCATCGGCCGCCATCGCGCCATCGGCCTTCGTCCGGAGCTCTGGCAGCGCGGGCGATCGAGGTGCCCGCGGTCGCTGCGTGGAGGGAACCGCGACCCGCGCGGGCGGCGCCGCGCGCACTTCCTCGACCGGGCAAGTCCCCGAGCCCCCCGCGCGGATCGTGCGTGCGCCCGACGAGCAGAGCAGCGAGATCTCACCGCGCACCACCGTCACGCGCGGCCCGTTGCCGAGATCGAGCGCGAAGGTCGCGTGCATCGCCACCACGGTGGCGCCGTGATAGCGCATCGACCACGGCCGATCGCCCTCGATCCGGTCGACCACCACGCCGGTCCCGTCGGCGAGCGCGCCGTCCGGCATCGGCGACAGCTGCCCGGGGCCATACACCGTCACGGCCGCCCCGCCGACCATCACTTGCACCGACTGCCCCGCCGCCACTGCGATCGGCGCAGTCGCACCGCCCGTCGTCGAGCTCGCCATCGCTTCGCTCCCCGTCGCGCGGGTCTCGGTGGCCGAGCCCGCGACCGCGCCGCTGCCCGTCGGCGATCGAGCGATGACGACGTCGCTGGGCGTCGCTGCGCCGGCCGCGATCGAGCGCGTCACCGGGGGCGGCTTCGCGCTGGTCATCGACACGACGACTGCCCCCACCGCCGCAGCGCCGATCGCGACCGCGACCGAGATGCCGGCGATCCGCCAGGCGCGGCCGTTTCCGTTCTCCGCCGGGCTGACGTCGTCGGCGATCGCCGCGTCGAGCCGGCCCCGGACCCGCGCCTGGGTGAGCTCGTCGAGCTCCGCGGGGCGATCGCGCAGCGGAGCCAGCATCGCGTCCAGGCGATCGTTGACGCGCGGATCGCTCGGTGCGCTCATGCGATCCCCTCCGCGCGCTCGGCGCGCGCCAGCATGGCCAGGAGCTCACGGCGCGCGCGCAGCACGCGCTGCTTGACGACATCGACGCGCGCGTCGAGCAGCGCCGCGGCTTCGTCGAGCGACAGCCCGGCGATCGCCACCAGCGCGAACGCGATCCGCTTGCGCGGCTTGACCCGCTCGAGGAGCACCAGGATCCGCCCGAGCTCGTCGCGGCGCGCCGCACGCTCCTCGGGCGTGGCGCTGCCATCGATCAGCTCGTCGAAGTCGACCGCGGCGAAGTCCTGCGGCTTCCGGCGGCGCCGCCGCAGATGATCGAGCGCGACGTGCACCGCGATGCCGTGGATGAACGTCGAGATCGACGACTCGGCGCGGAACCGCGGCAGCGCGCGGTACAGCTCGAAGAACACCTGCTGCAGCAGGTCCTCGCGGTCCGCGGTCGGCCCGACGAGCTGGGTCAGCCGCGCGTACACCCGCCCGGCATACTGCTCGTAGAGCTCGGTGTACGCCGCGTGATCGCCATTGCGCGCGGCCGCCGCGAGCGCATCGTCGTCGCGCGGCGCCACCGTGGGTGCAACCAGCATGCGCATGGCGGTCACCGCGCGCGCTCCGCGGTCCACGCGAGCCCGATCCCGCCGCACAGCGTGGTGCGCGGCGTCGCACCGACCCGCAGCGAGCCGAACCGCACCTCGATGCGCTCGCGAAACAGCTCGCCGCCGGCCGCGAGCACCATCGCCCATGCGTCCGATACCGGCAGCGCCACGCGCGCCGACGCCTCGAGCCCGGTCGTCCACCGGCTGATCGTTCCGTCGCCGGCATCGACGACGACGCGCCCCGCAAACCCACCGGCCCGGAGCTCCGCGGCGCCGACCGCCACGCCGCCGTCGACGTGTACCCGCACCAGGTCCGCCGCGATCGGCGGTCCCGGGCCGTGCGAGATCGTCAGGCCGCGCTGCCAGCCGAGCCCAGCACCGACGAGCCAGCGGTCCGCGCGCGTCACTTCGATCGCGCCGCCCACCAGCTCGAAGTCACGCGTGCGAAGGCCAAACCCGCCGACGCCAAGGACCGCCACCCGATAATGCGCCTGCACACCGGCCGGATCGATCGCGCGCGCGCCACGCGGTGCGGCGACCCGGACCTCGGCCCCGGGCACCTGCCCTCCGGCGACCCGCACGCGGGCACGGGCATCCGGCTCCGACGCCTTCACCGCCGCAACCCCCTCGCCGGCCGCCACCGCGGCAGAGTCCGCGGTGGCAGCCGTTCCCGCCCACAGCTCGATCACATGGAGCGCCACCACCCGAGCCGCCGCCTCCCCACTCGCCACCCCGAGCGCGATCTCCCACCTGCCTGCCGGCATCACGAGCGCGAGCCGTCCCGGCCCTGAGCTCGACACCTCGACGTCGAGCTTGCTGTCCTCCGGCCCTCCCCGCGCGCGGATCGCGGCCTCCAGCTGAGCAGCCGTGAACCCCACCCCCGGCCGGACCACCACCTCGGCGTGCGCGGACCCGCCCAGCAGGCAGAGCGCCACCCCGATCGTGACCCGCATGCCTGTTGGTCGTCGCTGCCGCGCCCAGGGAACAGAAGATTTTTGTTCCCGACCCCGCAGTCCATCGACAGTACTCCACATGACAGTGCTGCGGCGCGGCGGTGGAATCCGGATCTTGCAAGTCCTCGTGGCCATTGCGCCGTTGCACGCCTGCGCGATCGAATTCTTCGATCAGCAGCGTGCCATCGTGGGGTGCGGCAACGGCCTCATCGACCGCGACGAGGTCTGCGACGACGGCAACACCGTGTCGGGCGACGGCTGTAGCGCGGACTGCAAGAGCACCGAGATCTGCGGCAACCTCATCCTCGACATCGCCGCGGGCGAGGTCTGCGACGACGGCAACCACGTGTCGGGCGATGGCTGCCGCGCCGACTGCAGGAGCACCGAGAGCTGCGGGAATCGCATCATCGATGTCGCCGTGGGAGAGATCTGCGACGACGGCAACCACGCCGCCCATGACGGCTGCAGCGCCGACTGCAAGAGCGAC
>DATIPJ010000384.1:0-1514 GCA_035472155.1 Kofleriaceae bacterium | reverse complement strand
GTGTCGTGCGGTGACACCATCTACGTGCAGGCCGGCGGCGGCCTGGTCGCCGACTCGGTGCCCGAGACCGAGTACCAGGAGTCGGTCAACAAGGCGAGCGCGGTGCTGCGCGCGGTGGCGATGGCGCGCACCGCGGAGCGGAGCGGCACATGAGGCTCCTGCTGATCGACAACTACGACTCGTTCACCTGGAACCTCGCACAGTACTTCGGCGAGCTCGGCGCCGAGGTCGCGGTCGAGCGCAACGACGCCATCACGGTCGACGCGATCGCGGCCCGCGCGCCCGATGCGATCGCGATCTCGCCCGGGCCGTGCACACCGAACGAGGCCGGCATCTCGATGGACGTGGTGCGCCGGTTCGCCGGCGCGATGCCGATCCTCGGCGTTTGCCTCGGCCACCAGTGCATCGGCCAGGTGTTCGGCGGGCGCATCGTCCGCGCCCCGCGCGTGATGCACGGCAAGACGTCGAAGATCTTTCACGACGAGAAGGGTCTCTACGCCGGGGTCGACAACCCGTTCGTGGCGACCCGCTATCATTCGCTGGTGATCGCGCCCGATTCGATGCCCGACACGCTCGAGGTCACCGCCAAGACCTGGGAGGACGAGATCATGGGGGTTCGTGCTCGGGCGCGCGGCGCCCCGCTCGAGGGCGTGCAGTTCCACCCCGAGTCGATCATGACCGTGGCCGGCAAGCAGCTGCTCGCCAACTTCCTGACGCTCGCGGGCCAGTATCTATCGCATGGGGCGCATGGGGAGACGCCGACGTGATCGTCCCGGCGATCAACCGCGCGCTCGCGGGGCAACATCTCTCCCGAAGCGAGATGGCCGACGTGATCGGGCAGATCATGGACGGCGGCGCGACGCCGGCGCAGATCGGGGGCCTCTTGATCGCGCTGCGCGCGAAGGGCGAGTCGGTCGACGAGATCGTCGGCGCGGCGTCGGCGATGCGCGCGCGGGCGATCGTGCTCAGCTGCCCGCGGTTCGAGCAGTCGATCGACACCTGCGGCACGGGCGGCGACGGTACCGGCACGTTCAATGTCTCGACCCTGGCGGCGATCCTGATCGCGGCGTGCGGCGGTGCGGTGGCCAAGCACGGAAACCGCGCGCTGTCGTCGCGCTGCGGCTCGGCCGACGTGCTCGAGGCGCTCGGGATTGCGATCGATAGCGAGCCGCACGCGATCACGCGCGCGATCGAGGTCGCGGGCATCGGCTTTGCGTTCGCGCCGAAGTTCCACGCGGCCACGCGTCATGCCGCCGGCCCGCGCAAGGAGCTCGGCACGCGCACGATCTTCAACCTCCTCGGGCCGCTGACCAACCCGGCCAACGTGCGCCATCAGGTGGTCGGTGTGTTCGATCGCAAGTGGTGCGAGCCGGTGGCCGCGGCGCTCGGGGCGCTCGGCGTCCGGCGCGCCGTGGTGGCGCACGGCGAGGGCGGGCTCGACGAGGTCGCGGTGCGCGGCGAGACCTTCGTCGCGATCTGGGACGAGGGCGAGGTCACAACCCGGACGCTGACCC
>DATIPJ010000383.1:0-4298 GCA_035472155.1 Kofleriaceae bacterium | reverse complement strand
GAGCACGACGACGTCGTCGGGGCCCACGCCGGCGGCGACGCGGATCGGGACGGTCGCGGTCCCCGACGGTGGCACGGAGATCTCGATGCGCTGCTGGACCAGCGCGCGATCGCGGTACAGCGTGACCTGCTCGTCGATGCTCGCCGCCGGCGACGCGTTCGGGCGCGCGCCGCAGCCGGCGAGCCCGAGGAGCCCGAGCCCGAGCCCGAGCGCGCGCCATCGCATCACCATGAATAGACGGCGGTGTAGGTCACCGCTTGCCGCCCACCCGGAGGCACGCGCAGGCGGTACTCCTGGATCTGCGGCGCGGCGCGCACGCCCCTTCGGTCCTCGGCCTCGAGGTGCCACACCGGCCAGCGCCACAGGAACTCGCGCACGACGACGTCGGCCGGCTGCTTGCCCTTGTTCTCGACCTTGACCTCGACGGTCTCGTGGATCGTGTGGGCCGGCTCGTCGTAGTTGCAGGTCACCGCGCGCCGCTCGCCGGTGACGTCGGTATCCGGCGAGACCCGGATCCGCGCGAGCCCCGCGCTGGCGCGCAGCGGATCCTCGGTCAGCACCTCGAGCCTCCCGGCGCGGCGCTGGAACAGCCGGACGCGGCCCTCGGGCAAGACGCTCTGCGCCGGCACATCGATCTCCACGGCGATCTCGGCGCGCCCGCTGCCCGACGCGCCGTTGAACTGGTTGCAGTCGACGCCCGGGTAGGCCTGGAAGTTGGGCGACGGATCCGCCATCGCCTCGAACAGGATCACCGAGCGCGCCGGTGCGCGCGCCCGCGGCGGCACGAGCTCGACCTGCACCGCCTCGCCGTGGCCGATGCGGACGGGAGCCGGCACGACGAAGCGCGCGGGCGGTGGACGGCCCGCTGCGCCCGGGCGCACCGCCGCCGCGCCGCCGCTGACCAGCGTGAGCTCGGCGCCGTCGTAGCTCGCACCGGTCGCGTTCTTGATCGTGGCCCACGCCGAGAAGTCGATCGCCTTGCCGGCGTCGTCGAGCACCGCGAGGTAGTCGGCGCTCCACGACATACCGTCGGCGCGGTAGGTGACCTCGACCGTGTGCTTGCCGGAGCGCGCGCCGCGCAACCGCCACGCGAGGCTCGGCTTGTCGCCGCCCGCGCTCGCCGGCAGCCGCACGTCCTGCACGTACGCGTCGCGCCGCATCACCTGCAGGTGGCGCTGATCGCCGCTGCCGATCTCGACGACGATCGCCTGGTCATCGACCGCGCGCAGCGCACCGGAGACCTCGCCGCGCGGCGTCGCGACGACGACGGGATCGCCGAGGTGTCGCGCGAGGATCTCGGTCGGTGTCGCAGCGCCGGGCAAGAAGCGCTGCTCGGTGACCTGCGCGGCCGCGTCGCTGAGGTCGCGCAGCTGCACCGACGCTGGATCGAGCGTGGCCGCGACGCCCGCGATCCGCGCCTCGCCGGTCGTGACATCGACCACGCGCTGCTCGGTGATCATCGCACCGCTCGTGGGCGGCGAGCCGCCGTATGCGAGCCCGCCGTAGATGCCCGCCGGCGAAGGAGTTGCGGCCCAGACGGTGATCTGCGTGCGGGGACCGGTGCCGGCGACGGCCTGCGCTGCCGCGGCCACCACGAGCGCGCCGAGGATCAGCGAATCCGTGTCAGCCCGCATGCGTCGAGCATACGCCGGTGCCTGGGCGGGGATGCACCATCCTTGTGTATAGTGCGGACGTGGCGGTCGCGACCTATCCGGGCACGGTATCGCCGTTGCGCGGCCTCGACCCCTTCGGCGAGGCAGAGCGCGACGTCTGGTACGGCCGCGAGGCCGAGCGCGACGAGCTGGCGAAGCTGGTCACCGCCGACGGATTTCGCGCGGGGCTGTTGTTCGGCGAGCCCGGCGTGGGCAAGACGTCCCTCATCCGCGCGGGCCTCATCCCGCATCTGCGCGATCACGGCACCGTCGCGCTCGCGTGCGAGGACTTGACGCAGCCGGCCGCGAGCTTCGCCGCCGGGCTCTCGGTGTTCGGCATCCAGCCATCGGCCGGCGAGGCGCCCGTGATGTTCGCGACCCGCGCGGTCGCCAACGCGGTGGCCGGCCAGCAGTTCGTGTTCATCGTCGATGACGTCGACCTTCTGTGCGCCGATGATCGCGCGACCGCCGAGCTCTCGGACCTGTTCGCGCGGGTGGTCAGCCGCTCGGCCGGGCGCGCCCGCTTTCTGTTCGCGTGCGCGAGCGAGCGCATGAACGTGCTCGGCGCGCTCGAGAAGCGCACCGGCTCGCTGTTCCCGCCGTCGACGCGTTACGAGCTCGCGCGCCTCGCGCCCAACGCGGCGAGCAAGATCTTCGATCTGATCCTGTCGTTCTCCGGCGTCGCTGCCGACCCGGCGCTCGCCGAAGCCGTCGTGCACGGCCTCGGGCGCGGGCGGCCGGTGCTGCCGGCGGACCTCCAGATCGCAGGCCTCGCGATGCGCGATCTGCGGATCACCACCGCCGGCGCGCTCGACAAGGCGGGCGGCCCGACGGAGCTCGAGTCGGCGTGGCTGCATCAGGCGTGCAAGGCGACCGGCAACGAGCGCTCCGCGCTCCGGCTGTGCGCCGAGCTGGCGGCCGGCGGCCCGGCGCCGCGCACGGCGGATAGCCTCGCGCGCCGCATCAACCTCGATGGCTCGTTCGCGAGCCAGGCGTTCCAGGTGCTCGAGATGCACGGCGTGATCGGCCGCGGCGACGCGAGCGGCAGCACCTGGATGCTGCGCCACGAGGTGCTCATCCAGCGGGTGAAGGAGCTGACCGCACCGGCGCGCGCGGCGGCGCGCAAGGCGTTCGACCTGCTCGGCTCGAAGACGGCGTCCAAGGGCCGGCTGTCGCTCGGCGAGCTGCGCAAGCTGCGCAGCGAGGGCATCGCCGCGATGACGCCCGAGGAGGCGTCGGTCCTCGAGCGCTCGAAGCGCTACTACACGTTGGTCGCGGCCGCGATCGCCGCGGTGCCGATCGCGCTGCTCATCCTGATCTGGTTCACGATGCACGGGCGGGTGCACTTCGCGCTCGCGCCCGGGCCCGGCGGCGATCACGTCGTCGTGCGCGGCGGGCGCGCCGGCCTGCACGCCTTCTTCTGGCTGCCGGGCGGCTTCGGCGACGAGGTCGCGGATACCGGGCTCACGCGCGGGATGGCCGCGCCCGAGGCCTGGAAGAAGATCGATTCGCTCGACCTCGGCACCGAGAAGGCGGGCTGGGATGCGCTGCTCCCGGGCGTGATGGCGCCACAGCTCGCCGGGCTCGTCGAGTATGCGACCACCGGCAACGAAGCGACGCTCGAGACGCTCAAGAAGGCCGCCAAGGATCCCGAGGATCTCGCCGAGCTGCTGACCGCGCTGCGGCCGATCGCCAAGGGCTCGGCGGCCGAGGTCCAGCTCGTCGAGGGTGCGCTCACCACGCCGTCGCCCGCGGTGCAGCGCGCGGCGGTCGCGGTCGCCGGCAGCGCGGCCCAGCGGCGCGGCGATGTCTACCAGGAGACGCTGTCCAAGGCGCTGACCTCGCCCGACGCCGAGCTGCGCCGGATCGCGTTCGCGGCCGTGCGCACGCTCGGCGAGCGCGGCCGCGCGCTGTTCTCCGAGGCGCTCGCGCGAAACCCCGAGCCCGCGGCGCGCCGCGAGCTACTCGTCGAGGTCTCGACCGCGTCGGCCGATGACACGCCGTCGCCCGCCAACGCGGTCGCGGTGCTCGCCGACCCCGATGCCTCGGCGCCGCTGCGCGAGCGCGCCAAGGCCCAGATCAAGGGCGCGCTGGTCAAGGATCCCGACGCCGCGGCCACCGCGCTGACGAGCCTGATCTCGCTCGACCGCGCGCCGATCGAGGCCCGCGTGTTCGCGATCGAGCTGCTGCGCGAGGTCGACCCGCGCACCAAGGCCGCCGGGCTCGTCGAGGCCGCGCGCGCGGCGTTCGTGTCGAAGTCGCTCGCGGTGCGCGCCGCGGCGCTGCCGCTCTACGCCAAGGTCGATCCGGTGCGCGCAGGCGGCGACCTCTACAACATGCTCGACGACAAGAAGCTCGACAAGCCGCTGCGGGTCGCCGCCGCGCTCGCGTGGGGCGAGGTCGCGCCGACCAACAAGGAAGCCGCGCAGAACGCGCTCGATCGCATGCTCAAGGACGACGACACCGAGGTGCGCGCCGCGGCGGCCACGGCGGCCGGCAAGGCGGGCCGCGCGTACCAGGACAAGCTCTACAAGATGGCCAAGGCCGAGACCTACGCCGTGCGCATCGGCGCCGCGCAGGGCCTGGCCGCGAGCGCCGAGAGCGGCGGCAACGTCGGGGTCGCGGTCGACGGCATCGCGCAGCTGT
>DATIPJ010000382.1:0-3490 GCA_035472155.1 Kofleriaceae bacterium | reverse complement strand
GTGCCCTGCTGAGGCATGATGTCGTTTGGCGCGTGGCCCTGCAGAGAGGTGCCCTGCATCTGCCAGAGGTTGGGCGGGTTCTGGCCCTGGAGGCTGGTGCCTTGCACTTCCTCGCCGTTGCGCGTGCCCTGTAGGGCCGTGCCCTGGCTCTCGATTCCGGCGTGTGCTGCGCGGCCCTGGAGCGTGGTTCCCTGGCTGTTCACATCGTCTGATGATCTGCCCTGCAGGTGCCTTCCCTGCTGGCTCATGTAGCTCGGGGAGTTGCCCTGGAGCGCGGTGCCCTGGTTGTTCACCCAGTCGGGTGGGTGGCCCTGCAGCGTCCCCCCCTGGTTCTGCATGAAGCTCGGTGACTCGCCTTGCAGGCTCGTTCCCTGGCCATGCTTGTCGCCCGGGACGATGCCCTGCAGGTGCGTTCCCTGCTGCTGCATGACCTCTTCCTCGATGCCGGGCGGTGCTGCGATCACCTGCGCATTGGCGGGGATCGGGAAACACTGTTCGGGGTCGCCCGCGTCGTCGGGGGCAGCGTCATCGGTGCATGCGGCAATCAGGCCGAGGCTGAGTCCGAGCAGCAAGGCCGGCATCGTGTGCCGGGCTGGCTTCAGTGCCGAGGACGTATGGCTCCTACGGAGGGCCAGTGCGTCATTACAGATCAAAGACACTGCCTTCATCGAATCCTCCCAGGCCCCGCACAGCAATGGTTATGCCGTCGGTCGACTCGACGATGGCCAGCGTGGCCTTGGGAGTCGAAGCCTCGCGTCATGCGCGGTGCGCGGATCGCTCGCACCGCATGAGCTCCAGATTGCAATGCATCTGCGGACATCGAACTATGCGCATCGGAATATGCAGATTGCGCAGTGACAATCTGCCCTGCTTTGCCATTTGCATCGAGCGGGAGAATCGAGCTCGCATGTGCGGCCGATAACACGCTGGTACACGCAACGGGTTCTGTTTCGATCGCAGCAAATTCCGATGCGTGTGTGCGCGTGAAACACGCCGGAACGGCGACAGTGATCCGCGCGTGATGGGTAGGCTGGCCGGTTCCGGTCGTCTGCGACGATCCGCGCGCGCCAAATATGGCGATCAGCGCGCGTCGATGCGGCGATCCGCGGCCTCGACCTCGGCGAGCCTGCCCTCGAGGAAGCGCCGCTCGGGCTCGCTGCCGACGCACGCGAGTGCGCCGCGATACGCGGCAGCGGCTTCGCGGTGGCGGCCCAGGCGGCGCAGGAGATCGGCCTTTGCCGCGTGCCACAGGTGATATGCGGTGAGCGCACCCGAGAGATCATCGATCAGTGCGAGGCCGGCAGCGGGGCCTTGCCACATCGCGATCGCGACCGCGCGGTTGAGCGCGACGATCGGCGATGGCTGGCGGCGCGCGAGCTCGTCGAACAGAAACGCGATCTGGCGCCAGTCGGTATCGGCGGCGCGCGGCGCCGAGGCGTGGAGCGCGGCGATCGCCGCCTGGAGGCTGTAGGGGCCGGCGCCGCCGCTGAGCGCGATCGGTACCAGGGTGAGGGCCTCGTCGATCTGCGCGCGGTCCCAGCGCGAGCGGTCCTGGCTCTCGAGCAAGACCAGGTCGCCGTGGTCATCGGTGCGCGCGTCGCGCCGCGAGTCGTGGAGCAGCATGAGCGCGAGCAGCCCGCGGGCCTCCGGGTCGCCGGTCAGCTCGGCGACCAGCCGCCCGAGGCGGATCGCCTCGCGGCACAGGTCGCGGCGGATCCAGGCGTCGCCCGCGGTCGCGGCGTAGCCCTCGTTGAAGATCAGGTAGACGACGGTCATGACGGCGCCCGTGCGCTCGGGGAGCTGCGACGCCTCGGGAACCTCGTAGGGGATACGCGCGTCCTTGATCTTGGACTTGGCGCGCACCAGGCGCTGCGCCATCGTCACCGACGAGGTCAGGAATGCACGCGCGATCTCCTCGGTGGTCAGGCCGCCCAGCGTGCGCAGGGTGAGCGCGATCTGGGCCTCGGTGGCGAGCGCCGGATGGCAGCAGGTATAGATGAGGCGCAGGCGATCGTCGGGGACAGCGACCAGCTCCGACGACGCGGCGCCGTCGGGCGCGGGCTCGGCGGCGACGATCTCGCGCAACTTGACCCGGCGGCGGATCGCATCGATCGCCTTGTTGCGCGCGACCGACACCAGCCAGCCGCGCGGCTCGTCGGGCGTGCCTTCACCCGGCCAGCGGGCGAGGGCGGCGGCAAACGCGTCCTGCACGGCCTCCTCGGCAAGGTCGAAGTCGCCGTTGGTGACGCGGATCGTGGTCGCCAGCACCCGCGCGCGCTCGCGGCGAAAGACGGCTTCGATCGCCGCGGCGCCTTGCATCGGCCCATCCTAGCGCGGAGCCCGTGAGGGCGCTGCCGACGGCTCCGCGCGAGGCACCCGCAGCGCGGCGCGGACGATCGCGCCCCGAGACGTCGAGCAACGCCGCTCCGATTCGCGGCATCGGCGCGTCGCCGTAGGTGAACGTCGGGTACACCGCCGCGATCAGGACATCCGCCAGCGCAGCGCCATCCAGGCAGGCATCCGATCGCGGTTCAGCTGTCGAACACCATGATCGGGCGGACCTCGATCGAGCCGATCTTGGCGCTCGGGATCCGCGCCGCGATCTTGGTGGCCTCGTCGAGGTCCTTGGCCTCGACCAGGTAGTAGCCGCCAAGCTGCTCGCGCGTCTCGGCGAACGGGCCGTCCGTCGTCGAGGTCTTGCCGTCGCGCACGCGCACCGTGGTGGCGGTGTGGGTCGGCTGCAGCGCATCGCCGGCCCGGTAATGACCCGACGCCTTGATGTCGTTGGTGAAGGTCATGTACTCGGTGAACAGCTTGTTGCGCTCGGCCTCCGGCATCTCGGCCCAGGCCTTCTCGGGATCGTAGATCAGCAGCAGGTATTGCATGACGGCTCTCCTTCGCTCCTGGGTCGAACGGCAGCCGCGCGGATCGACACGCGGCCGCGCAATTCTGCAACATGGGGCGGTGGCTCGGGAATCGCGCACGCGCGCATCTCACCACCGCATCGCGAAGGGCGCCCCGGCCGTCCGTCTCAGTCGGCGAGTGCCGCGAGGCCCGCGCTATCGACCCGGAATGCGGCATGCGCGCCGAGGCCGCGATCGCCCGCGATCTGCACGACCGCGCGGCCGATGTCCGCGGCGCTCAGCGGCGAGCCACCGAGAAACGCCTCGACGGTGCGCCCCTGCCGGCGTGCGTAGGCGTCGACGAACGGGCGGCCGACGCCACCCGCGGGTGTGATCGCGGGGAGCAGGGCCACGAACCGGATCCCCAGCTCCGCGCGCGCGGCGTCGCCGTTCGCGTAGTCGACGAGGAACCGGATCATGGCCTTCGCGCCTGCGTATCCGCCGCTCAGCGGCGAACCGCGCAGCGCGGCGCCCGATGACATGGCGATGACGGTGCTGCCGCGCGCCAGCGGCCGGTCGAGGATCGCCCGGATCCAGTGGAACGTGAGCTTGACGTCCGTGTCCCAGTTCGTCGAGAACGACGCCCA
>DATIPJ010000381.1:0-4167 GCA_035472155.1 Kofleriaceae bacterium | reverse complement strand
CGCAGCGTCGAGCGGCTGGGCGACGAGACCGTGCAGCTCGCCGAGGCCACCGAGCTTGCGCCCGCGCTGCACCAGCCGGCGGCGCTCGAGGCCTGGCTCGCGCACGCGTCGGCGCACGCCCCGTCGGCGCGGCTCCAGCTGCTCGACCGCGACGGGTCGGTGCTGTTCGATCGCGTGCTGGGCGGCGCCGAGAAGCGCTTCACCGGCATCGGCGTCTCGCGCGGCGACCCGGCGATCGCCGACGGCCAGGCCTGGGGGCGCGGCGTCTCGCTGGTCAGCTCCGACGACCACGTCATCGTGCGCGCGGTGTCACCGGTGGTCGATGCCGACCTGGCGCTGCGCGGCGTGCTCGTCTTGTCGATGCCGCTCGACGGCGACTTCGCCGACGGCATCAAGGGCGCGCTGACCGCCGACGTCTTGCTCGGCGGGCCGAGCGGGCGGCTTCAGACCACGTTCCGCAGCGCCCCGTCGGGCCGGCCGCAGACCGTGCAGCTCGACCCGGTCGACCGGGTCGCCGCGCTCAACAGCAAGCACGTCATCCGCGACCTCGACATCGGCGATGGCCAGTACAAGATCGCGGTCACCGCGCTGCAGGACCGCAAGAACGCCTCGGTCGGCCTGATCGGCATCGCGATCGACCGGGGGCCGCTCGCGGCGATCAAGCGACTCGCCGTGCGGTCGCTCATCATCGGCGGCCTCGCGGCGCTCGCATTCGCGATGGTCGTCGCGCTGTTCTGGTCGCGCCGGCTGGGCGCGCCGATCGCCGAGCTGCACCGGGGCGCGATCGCGGTGTCGCGCGGCGACCTCGACCACCGGATCGAGATCCCCGGCGGCGACGAGCTCACCGAGCTGGCGACCGCGTTCAACCAGATGACGTCGACCCTGCAGGACAACCAGGCGCGGCTCGCGGCGCGCATGCGCGAGATCGTCGCGCTGCACGACGCCGGGCGCGCGGTGTCGTCGGTGATCGACCGCGAGGCCGTCTCGCGCAAGATCGTCGACGCGGTCGCCCGCACCTTCGACGTGCAGCTGGCGGCGCTCTGGCTGGTCGGCGACGACGGCTCGCTCAGGGCCACCGCCGCGCGCGCCCGCATCACCGACGCCGCGAGCTCGCTGGCCAGCGAGGAGGCGGTCGCTGCCGCCGAGCAGCTGCGGCCGATCGCCGAGCGGGTACGCACCACGCGCCGCCGCCTGCGCCAGCGCCGCACCGGCCCGAGCGGCGTCGAGATGACCGCCTCGAGCTCGGGCGAGCTCACCGATCCGATCGGCGGCTTCGGCCCGGCGGTGGCGCTGCCGCTCGATCGCAAGGCGCGCATCGTCGGCGTGCTCGCGGTCGCCCGCGCGGCCCAGGCGCGCGAGTTCTCCGACGCGGACCTGAATCTGTTGACCACGTTCGCCGATCAGGCGAGCGCGGCGCTCGAGAATGCGCTCCTCTACTCCGAGGTGCGCGAGGCCAGCGAGGAGCTCGAGAAGAAGGTTCGCCTGCGCACCGCAGAGCTCACCGAGGCCAACCAGGAGCTGGGCAAGGCCCTGGGCGATCTGCGCGAGACCCAGGCCCAGCTCGTGCTCTCCGAGCGCATGGCCGGCCTCGGCCTGCTCGTCGCCGGCGTCGCCCACGAGATCAACTCGCCGACCGCGGCGATCCGCGGCTCCATCGAGGGCCTCACCGCCGCGCTCACCCGCGTCTCCCGGCGCAGCGGCGAGCTGGCAGCCGCGGCCACCCCCGTCGCGGCGGTCGACGCCCTCGAGGCGCTCGCCCCCTCGCTCGCCGAGCGCTCGCTGCCCAGCGGCCTCACCGCGCGCAAGGCCGCGCGCGAGATCGCCGCCGCGCTCGACGCCGGCACGCCCCACATCGAGCACCGCCGCCAGCTCGCCTCCGAGCTGGCCGACCTGGGCGCCTCCCCCGACGAGGCCCTGCGCCTCCTCCGCGCGGTCGGCTCGGAGGGCGCGCTCGCCCCGCCCGTGGTCGCCGCGCTCACCGACCACGTGTATCTCCACCGCACAGCCTCGACCGTGCGCCACGCCATCGCCTCCATCCAGCGCATCGTGGGCGCGCTCAAGAGTTACTCGCACCTCGACCAGCAGCCCATCCGCACGGAGGCGGACCTCCACGAGGGCCTCGAGACCACCCTGGTCCTCTTGCACCACTCGCTGCGTGATATCGTCGTCGAGCGCAGCTTTGGAAGTCTGCCGCGCATCCCGGTGTACGTCGACGAGCTCAACCAGGTTTGGACCAACCTGATCCAGAACGCGCAGCAGGCGCTGACCAGCCGCGCCGACGGAGCGGCGATCACCATCTCCACCGCGCTCGAGGGCCTGTGGGCCGTCGTGCGCGTCACCGACAACGGCCAGGGCGTCACCCCCGAGGCGCTGCCGCGCATCTTCGAGCCGTTCTTCACCACCAAGCCCAAGGGCCAGGGCACCGGCCTGGGCCTGGGCATCGCGCGCCAGATCGTCCACAAGCACGGCGGCACCATGCGCTGCGAGTCGAGCGACGGCTGGACCACCTTTGAGGTCCGCCTTCCGGTCTCCGTGCCGGTTTCCGACGCTGCCGCGGGCGCCTCCACCGCCCCGGCGCGGTCGAAGGGAGCCACGACCCGAACATGAGCCGGCGCGAAGTCATTCTGTGCGTCGACGATGAGGAGGGCGTGCTGCGCGTGCTGCGCGCCCAGCTCGGCGCGCGCTTCGGCCACGAGTGCCAGATCACCACCGCCCGCTCGGGCGACGAGGCCGTCGCACTGTTCGACGAGCTCACCCGCGAGGGCGAGGCCATCGCCGTCGTCATCGCCGACCAGATCATGCCGGGCATGAAGGGTGTGGAGCTCCTCGAGATCGTCGACCGGCGCCTCCCCACCACCACCAAGATCCTCCTCACCGGCCAGGCCGGCCTCGACGCCGTCATCGACGCCATCAACCGCGCCCACCTCAACCAGTACATCGGCAAGCCGTGGGACGAGACCCAGCTCCTGCTGGGCGTCGAGAACCTCCTGCGCCAGTTCCGCCTGGTCCACGAGAACCAGCAGCTGATCGCCTCCCTGTCCTCGAAGAACCAGGCCCTCCTCGAGATGAACCGCGAGCTCGAGGCCAAGATCCACGAGCGCACCCACGAGCTGGCCGAAGCCAACGCGCGCCTCGCACAGCTCGCCGTCACCGACGGCCTCACCGGCCTCTACAACCACCGCCACTTCCACGAGCGCCTCGCCCTCGAGGTCGAGCGCTCGCAGCGCAGCGGCCTCCCGCTGTCGCTCCTCATGCTCGACGTCGATCACTTCAAGCAGTTCAACGACCAGTTCGGCCACCCGGCGGGCGACGAGGTCCTGCGCCAGCTCGCCCGCGTCCTCGCCGACACACGCCGCGCCAACGACGTCGTCGCGCGCTACGGCGGCGAAGAATTCGCCGTCATCCTCGTCGACACCGCCAAGTTCACCGCCGCCAAGGTCGCCGAGCGCATCCGCGAGCGCATCTTCGGCCACGACTTCACCGAGGCCGCCGCGCGCGCGGGCCGCATCGGTGTCTCCATCGGCGTCGCGACCTTCCCCGACGACGGCCGCGACTCCGAGGCCCTCGTCCGCGCCGCCGACTCCGCCCTCTACGCCGCCAAGCGCGCCGGCCGCAACCGAGTCGTGCTCTCCAGCGAAGCCCTCATCGCGACCCCGGCATAACCCATCTCCGGCGTGCGTTCGCGCTCGCTGGGTCGCGAGGGCACATCGCCACGCAGCGCCGACCCCCGGCGATCGTGCACGGGACGCTGGCCGTGGCGGCACCCCAAGTGAATACTCGAACAAGGACGCATACAGCTCCCGCACGAGCTCACTCGAGAAAGGCCGACCGATGCCGAATCGCTCGCAGCGTTCCCAAGCCGCCACCACCACCACCGACGATGACCTGCGCCCGCTGGTCGTACGTCCGCTGGTCCAGACCGATCGCCTCCACAACCCCGACGACATCGAGGTCGACGAGGCCGCGATCGCCGCAGGCATCCAGCACGGCGGCACCGTAGAAAGCCGCGCCGAATCCCTCCGCGTCCGCGGCAAGGGCGGCCGCAAGCGCTCCGGCGCCCGCGGCCGGAGCCGCGCCGGCCGCGACATCTCGAAGAAGCGCAGTTGAGATCTGGTGTCGATGCTCATGACAAGGCACCCTTGGTCGCACGAGGGCGCGCTGAGAAGG
>DATIPJ010000380.1:0-9801 GCA_035472155.1 Kofleriaceae bacterium | reverse complement strand
GCTCGAGCAAGAGCTGACCTCCGCCGCGCCATGACCGGATACGAATCGCGGCTGATCGCAGCGCTGGTCGGCGACGCGCCGGGCCCGACGCTGATCATCGTCGGCGGCATCCACGGCAACGAGCCCGCGGGCATCGCCGCGGCGCGCCGCACGCTCGGCCAGCTGACCCGTGCCGACGTGCGCGGGGAGGTGATCGCGCTGATCGGCAACCTGCGCGCGGGCGCGGCGGGGCGGCGCTCCATCGCGCACGACCTCAACCGCCTGTGGACCGCCGAGCGTATGGCGGTGGCCCAGGCCGCCGTCGCCCAGGCCGCCGCGATGCCGGGCGGTGCGGGCGCCTCCGACGCCGGCCTCGCCGCCGAGCCCGAGCTGTTCGAGCTCGTCGAGCTGTCGACCGCGATCGACCGTGCGATCCAGCGCGCGCGCGGCCCGATCTTCGTGCTCGACTGCCACACGACGTCGGCCGCGGGCTATCCGTTCGCCGTCGTCGGGCCGACCCCCGAGCATCGCCAGTTCGCCGAGGCCTTTCCGCTGCCTGGCATCGTCGGCCTCGAGGAGGCCCTCGTCGGCACGCTCACCAGCTACTTCGGCCGGCGCTGCGTGACGCTCGCCGTCGAGGGCGGCCAGCACGCCAGCACCGAGGCCGCCGACAACCTCGCCGCGGCGATCACCATCGCGCTCGAGGCCACGGGCATCGCCGTGCCGCCGGACGCCGCCGCCGCGCGCGCGTATCTCGAGCAGGTGTGCGGTGAGCTGCCCGGCACGATCGAGGTCGTCTCGCGCCACGCGATTCGCCCCGAGCACGCCTTCCGCATGGAGCCCGGCTTCGCCAACATTCACCGGACACCGGCGGGCACCTTGCTCGCGCGCGATCGCGGCGGCGAGATCCGCGCCCCGTTCGACGGCCTGGTCCTCCTGCCGCTCTACCAGGCCGACGGCACCGACGGCTTCTTCTACGGCCGCCCGGCCTAGGGACGATTCTCGTGAGAAGGCGTGTCGATCCGCGCGAGGTTCGTTCGTCGCGCCGATAAAGGAGACGAACCATGGGCAAGCTTCGATTCAACCTGTCGATTTCACTGGATGGATTTCTCGCCGGGCCGCAGCAGAGCCCGGAGAGCCCGCTCGGCGTGGGCGGGGAGCACCTGCATGACTGGGTGTTCCCGCTCGCGGCGTGGCGCGGGGCGCATGGCGGCGAGGGCGGGATCGCCAACGCCAGCACGCAGATCGTCGAGGAGATGACCGCCAACGTCGGCGCCGTCATCATGGGCCGCAACATGTTTGGCGGTCATCCGGGGGCGTGGACGGCTGACCCGCCGTGGACCGGGTGGTGGGGCGAGGACCCGCCGTTTCACGTGCCCGTGTTCGTGGTCACGCACCATGCGCGCGAGGCGCTGCCGATGAAGGGCGGCACGACGTTTCACTTCGTGACCGACGGCATCGACTCGGCGGTAGCGAAGGCGCGTGCGGCGGCCGGCGACAAGGACATCTCGATCGGCGGCGGCGCGAGCGTCGCGCGGCAGCTGCTGGCGGCGGGGCACGTCGACGAGGTCAACATCACGCTGGTGCCGCTGTTTCTGGGCAGCGGCGAGCGGCTGTTCGATCAGCTGGGGACGGCGATCAAGCTCGAGCAGGTGCGGGTGATCGATGCGCCCGGCGTGACGCACCTCAAGTATCGCGTCGTGAAATAGCGCGCACGCAGCGCGGCGAGTGAGTGGCGAACAGCGCGATTCCTCGTCGCAGCCGCGGGTCTTGCCAGCGCGCGAGAGATTGCAGATCTTCTCGATGAGCTACATAGCCTCGTCGACAATGAGGATGTCGTCTACAGCCTGTCTCGCATGTCTCAGGTCTGGGCGAGGAAGTGACGGACCCGCACGGCTGTCGCGCGGCACCGAGATCGGACTACTCGTTCGACACTCGCGGCCGGTCACTCGGCCCACATCGTGATCTCCGTTGCCGCCTCCATCGCGAGCTGGTAGGTGCGGTCCCAGTCGGGGTGGCGCACGAGGATGTAGCCGTCGCTGACCAGCGTCTTTTTCCAGTCGCGGCGCGGGCTGCCCGGCGGCAGCAGGCGCTGCTCGACGACGTGGTCGCCGTGGCGCTGGAGGAACTCGCGCAGGCCGTCGATGCGTGTGATGCGGCCGTGGCCCTTGGCGCGCTTGAAGATGATCGCGGCGTTGTACTTGCGCGCGGTGGGCGCCTCGAACGTCCGCCAGCAGACGGCGCGTGCCCACTCGCGGAACAGATCGATATCGCAAGTGTAGTTCATCTGATCGACCAGGTGCGCGCCGCCCGGGCGGCAGCCGATCTCGCCGAACACGACCTCGCCGTCGGCCTTGCGGAACCACTCCATGTGCGTGAAGCCCTCGCCCATACCGAGCGCCCCGAGCACGCGGTGGCCGAGCTCGATGCCGGCGGCGAGCTTGGGCTGCGCCATGTCGCGCACGGTGATGATGACCGGGCTGATCCACTCGTGGCTGCGCGCCTCGAGCGGGCGCGGCAGGTACTGCGCGACGTTCGCGTACGCGGGCACGCCCTCGATCGACACGGTGTCGAACGTGTACTCCTCGCCCTCGACGAACTCCTCGCAGCTGGCCTCGCGCACGTGCTGCATGCGGGCGAGCACGCTGTCGAGCGCGGCGGCGTCGTCGACGCGGTAGGTGTCGGCGCTGCCCGCGCCGGCGATCGGCTTGATGATCAGCGGAAAGCCGATCTGCTCCGCGGCGGTGCGGGTCTCGGCGATCGTGCGCACGCGGACCGCGCGCGGCACGCGCAGGCCGGCGGCGGCGACGCGCTCCTTCATGAGCTGCTTGTCGCGGAAGCCGTTGACGGTGTCGACGGTCATGCCCGTCACGCCGAACCGTTCGCGCAGGCGCGCGGCGGTCAGCACCATGACCTCCCAGTTGGCGAGCACGCGGTCGACCTCCCGGCCGCGCAGCCACGCCGTGACTCGCTCGACGACGTCCGCCTCGTCGAGGATGCGCGGGACCTGCAGGTAGTCGTGGAGGTGGCGCTTGAGGCTGGCCGGCAGCGCCTCGGCGGGCGTGTCGCCGACGCCGTAGACGTCTGCGCCGACCTCGGCGAGGCCGCGCGTGTACTGCTGCATCTCCGGCGGATAGCTCGGCGCGAGAAACACGGCCTTCATCGGGCCCATGCTACAACGCGCGGATGCGCAACGTGGTGTTCGTGGCGCCGTTCCCCCTCGATACGACGATGCGGTTCGCGCGCGCCGCGGCCGGCCTCGCCGACGTCCGCCTGATGGCGATCATGCAGGAGCCGCCGCGCGGCGACGACGCGTCGCTGTTCGTCGACCTGGTCACCGTGCAGGACGGTCTCGACGCCGGCCAGCTGGTGGCCGCCGCGCGCGCCCTGGAGCGGCGGCACGGCCCGATCCACCGCGTGCTCGGCATCCTCGAGGCGCTCCAGGTCCAGCTCGGGCAGGTCCGGCGCGCGCTCGGCGTGCCCGGCACGAGCCCCGAGACGGCGGACCTGTTCCGCGACAAGGCGCGCATGAAGGACGAGCTGCGGCGCTGCGGCTTGCCGTGCGCGCGGCATCGCCTGCTGCGCACGTGGAGCGACGCCGAGGCGTTCGTCGCCGAGGTCGGGCTGCCGCTGGTGCTCAAGCCGCCCGCGGGCATGGGCTGCAAGGCGACCTGGCGGGTGCGCTCGCTCGATGAGCTGCGCGGCGCGCTCGCGGCGATCCACGCCTCGCCCGAGAACCCGGCGCTCGCCGAGGAGCTATTGATGGGCAAGGAGCACAGCTTCGAGACCATCACGATCGGCGGCCAGGTCCGGTTCTGCTCGGCGTCGCGCTACTACCCGACGCCGCTCGAGGTGATGGAGACGCCGTGGGTCCAGTGGGTGTGCGTCTTGCCGCGCGACATCTCGGGCGACGAGTGGGCCGACGCCACCGAGCTCGGCGTGCGCGCGGTGACCGCCCTCGGGCTCGACACCGGGTTCACCCACATGGAGTGGTTCCGGCGCGACAACGGCTCGCTCGCGATCGGCGAGATCGCCGCGCGGCCGCCGGGCGCCAACATCGTGCGGATGACCGGCATCGCGCACGACGCGGACATGTACCGCGCGTGGGCGAGGGCCGTCGTCGACGATGCATTCGATGGCCCGTACGCGCGCAAGTACGCCGTCGGCTGCGCTTACCTGCGCGGCGTCGGGCGGGGCCGCGTGCTGCGGGTGACCGGTGTCGACCGCGCGCAGCAGCTGATCGGCCGCCACGTCGTCGAGGCGCGGCTGCCGCAGCCGGGCGTGCCGCGCAGCGACAGCTACGAGGGCGACGGTCACGTGATTGTCCGAGATCCGGACACCAACGTCGTGCTTGCCGCGATGAAGACGATCATCGAGACGATCCAGGTTCACTACGGTTGAGCACGCTGTGCCCGGTGTGCGACGCACGCCACACGTGTGTGTGCGGAGATCGATCTTACGTGAATGACCGCGCAGAAATCGCGTTATGCTCGTCTGAAGTCCGTCGGAGGTAGCGAATGCGCATACAACTGTCTCGGTTCCTGTTCACGGCCGTCCTCGGGGGAGCGCTGCTCGCCTCCGCCGGGCGGTCGTTCGCCGATCCCGAGCACGACCGGGCTCGCGACAATCACCGCGAGCGGCACGAAGAAAAGCGCGACGAGCGCCAGGACCGGCGCGAAGACCGCCAGGATCGGCGCGAGGATCGCCAGGATCGGCGCGACGACCGCCGGCGCGAGGAGCGCCGCGAAGACCGCCGCGAGGAGCGCCGTGAAGAGCGGCACGAGCCCTACCGCGACGTCCGCCGGGTCGAGGTCCGCGATCGCCATCGGCCTTACGAGGCCCCGCCGGCCGTGCGCTACGAGCGCCACGCCGATCGCCGCGGCTACGTGTGGATCAACGGCGGCTATGACTGGCGCGACGGCCGCTACGAGTGGGTGTCGGGCCGCTACGAGCGCGAGCGCCGCGGCTACCGCTGGCGCGAGCCGCGCTGGGAGGTGCGCGACGGCGCCTACGTCCGCGTCGACGGGGGCTGGATCGTCGCCGGGCCTTCGGTCGCACCGCCGGTGATCCGCGAGGAGCGCTGGGCGCCGCGGCGCGGCTACGTCTGGGTGCGCGGCCGCTGGGACTGGCGCGACGGAGAGTGGGCCTGGGCGCCCGGGCACTACGAGGCCGAGCACGTGGGCTACATCTGGCGCGAGCCGCGCTGGGAGCAGCGCGACGGCGTCTACGTGCGGATCGACGGCGCCTGGGTCGTTCGCTAGCCGTCGCCAGCCGTCGCCGCCCGCGGTGCTCGGCGGTCCGCGATGCCTGCGCCGCGGATCACTCCTTCGCGAGCGAGCACGCCTCGGGCACGTCGCGCTTCGCGCACAGGTAGTCGGCGAGGTCGCGGGCGCGCCCGGGCACCGGCTCGGGGAGCGTGTTTGCGCGATAGCGCTTCACCAGCTCGAGGCAGCGATCGCGGTCGCCGAGCTGGCAGCCGTGCTCGTACGCATCCCGGATGCCGGTCGGATCGGTGCGGGTGTCCGCGAGGCTGCTGCAGTCATAACCTTGCAGTGTGCACCGCTCCTCCATGGCATAGGCGCGCAGCGTCGGATCGACGTCGTTTCGCGTCAGCACGTCGCAGTCGGCATACATCCCGGCTGCACAGCCTTCCTTCGCGGTCACCTCGACACGCTTCTTGTCACCGCGGTGGAACTTGGCGAGGTAGAGGCAGCTCGCGGCGAAGCCCTGGCCGCACTCGACGGTTGCGCGCTCGACGGTGCGCCGCGTGAGCGCCGCGACCTCTGCCTCGGGCTTGCCGGCACTCTGGTCGAGATCCACCGCCTTCTCGCACGACCAGGCATCCCCGAGATCACAGCCCTTCTGCAGCCAGCGCCGGCGCTCGGCGGGCGCGCTCGCCATGCGCTGGCTCGCGCCATAGCACGCGGCCGCCAGGCCTTTGGCACATAGCGCGTCGGTCTCGGCGGCAGCGCCGTCATCGTCCAGCGCCGAGGAGCGGAATTGTGATGGCCGCAGCGCCCAGCAGCTCCGCATCTGGCCGGCGAGACACTTCTTGCCCAGCACCACCGCCAGTGCATGCGAGTCTGCGGTGTGGCCGTGGTTGGGCAGCTCGAGGGCGCGCCAGCACGATCGCGCATCGCCGAGCTTGCACGCGCGCTGCAGCAGCGTCACCGCGCGGTCCTGCGCCGCGCGCCGGACAGCCTCGCGCGGCGCGCGGTAGTCGAGGCTGCGGTTCACGACCAGCTCGCGATCGGCCGTTGCGACCAGCGTGCTCACCTCGTCGGACGACCGCTCGGCTGTGCGAGGAGAATCGCCATTGCGCGGTGAGCCGCTTGCAGAACCGCACGCCGTAGCGAGCGCAGCCGCCCCCACGAGAGCCACCACCACAGGTTGACCCAGCACGCTACTCACCCTACTTGGTTGCGGCGCCGGGCGCCACTTCACCAGGCTCGGGGCCAAACGGCTCACTCCCGGCCTTGACCTCGGCATCGCCCGACACGACGGTGGCCTTGACCAGCGGCTTGGAGAACTTCCACGTCGACGTCGACTCGAACGTCGCGACCGTCGTCTGGTTCTGGCGCTCCTTGTGCTTCTGCTCGTTCTCGGTCTCGCCCTTCTTTTGATCGCGCTTGTAGTCCTCGGTGTGAGTCTTGTCGATGTCGGTCTGGGAGTCCTTCTTGATCTTGCTCCGGTACGTCTTGCTGGTCTCGGTGATGTCCTTCATGTGGCGTTCCCAGTCGTCCTTGACGCTGCTCTGGAACTCCTCGTTGAGCTTGCGCGAGTACTCCTTCTTCTGGTCCTCGGTGAGCTCGACGTGATCCTTGCCTTCGGTGTGATCGGTGCTGCCGCCCTTGGTGCCGACCTTCTCGTCGAGGTTGGTGTCGGTGAACTTGACCTTGCCCTTCTCGGCGAAGATCCCGAGACCCTTGTCGATCAGATCGAGCTGCCAACCCTTGACCTTGCGGCTGAACCAGCCGAGGCCCGGAATCTTGTCGACGAACGGGATCGTGGTGAGGTCCTTCACGATCCCGACGCCCTTCTGCAGCTTGGCCGCCCAGTTCTCCTTGTCGCGCTCGCCGGTCTCGACGGTGTGCTTCGAGTCCTTGGTGTAGTCCTGGTGATTGCCCGTCTCGTTGTCCTCGACCCAGTCCTCGCCCCACGTCGAGTGCTTGTGATTCACGGTCTCCTCGGCGAGCTTGGACGTGAGCGTGCTCCGGACCTCGGTGGTCTTCTTGACGTAGTCGTCGAGCGTCTGGGCCACCTTCTCGTAGTAGTCGACGTCCTGGGTCTCGGTCGAGGTATCGGTCTTCTTGTACTTGTCCTTGTCCTCGCGCTGGATCTGCTCGCTGTCCTTGGAGTCCTTGGCCTTGGTGTTGTTCTCGTCCTCGCGCCCGGTCTCGACGGTCTTCGAGCCGCCGCTCTTGACGACCTTCTCGCCCACCGGCTGGGCCAGCAGATCCATGCGAATGCCGGCGGCCGTGCGAACCTTGTAGTTGAAGGTCGTGCTGCCCTCTTGCTGGGTCTTGGCGTCCTTGACCGAGATCGAGACCTTGGCGCCCTTCCACTTGTCGTTCTGGTTGAGCTCGCCCTCGGCGATCTTGGCGACGTCCTCGACGTCACCGAGTGTGCTGATCTCGCGCTCGACGATCTTGCGCGCCTGCTTCTCGGCTCCCGCGACCTCCGTCTTCTTCACCCCGTCGACGGTGACGTTGAAGCTCTTGCTGGTATCGCTGGCGTACTTGAGCTGCGCGGTGATCGACCCGCGGCCGTTGGCGCTCGTGCCCTCGGAGATCGGCGCCTGGAACTCGTCGACGGTCTTCTGCCCGCCGCCGGCCACGACACCGTAGTGCTTCTGCGAGCGCTTCTCCTGCGGAAAATTGGAGTAGATCCCCAGCGGGCTGAGCCACACCGCCTCGTTCTCCTTGGCGCGCCGCACCTTGTCCTTGGCTTCGCCGGGGACTTCCTCGTAGATCGCCGACAGCAGCACCGATGCGGTCTTGGGGCCGGTCGAAGCTGCGCCGCCGCCGCCGCCGCCCGCTGCGTCCGGCGCTGCGCCATCGGCGGGCTTGGCCGGGCCCTCGGCGCCCGCCGGCTTGGGGTCGCCATCCTTGCGCTGGACCTGGCGCTGGACTCCCGACGACATCGCGCCGCCCGAGGAGCCGGCGCTGAGCAAGTCCGCCGCCGACTCTCCGGCGACGACGCGATCGGCCACCGCGTCCGCGTGGCGCTCGTGGACATCGCCTGCCTCGCCGACGCCGCCATACAGACTGATGCCTTGCTTCTGCTGCACGACGTGCGCGGCCTCGTGGGCAGCGGTGTGCAGATCGGGCGAGCTCTTGAAGGCGACCGAGTTGCCGGTCGCGTATGCCGAGGCTCCGATCGCATCGCACGCCTGGGCCGCAGGTCCGCCGACGTGGGCCGACACGCCCGAGACGTCGTGGCTGGCACCGAACGACTTCTGGATCTGGTCGAGGTGCGGCAGCCCGGTCGACGTACCGCTCACGCCGTGCGCCGCAGCGCGATGGACTCCGCCGCTGTCTCCGTCGCCCTCGCCGCGGAGCTGAACCCCCAGGCCCATGGCCGCCATCAATCCATCATCGGCATTCCACGCACCCGGCGATTGCGCCCTGGCCTGCAGCTGCGGCGGGACACCACCGGGGATACCACCCGGGCCCCCATCGGCGGTCACGGGGAATGCTGCGCCCGGCTTGGCCTGCACCTGTGCATCGGATACGTCGGACTTTCGCTGGATGCGTTCCATGGGTATTGCCGTCCTCAATGTGAGCAGGTGACACTGCCGTGGTGGCGGAGCTTATCGAGTCGCGGACAATCGAGTTGCCGAGTGTGTATGTCGACACAGCGCACATCCGGCGCCAGCCGTTCACGGTGCACGTGCTGCTGGGAAGTCTGGATCTGCACGGCGATGTATCGCCGGCGCTCCATGTGACGCTGAGCCCGGCGTTCTGCCGGCAGCTCGGCGAGATGCTGCTGGCAGCGGCCAACGCAGCGCCCGACGGCGAAGTGCCGATCGTCTGAGTCACGCCCAGCGATCACGGGATTCGCCTCCGACGTTCGCGTCATGGTAGCCGCCGGTCGGCGGTACGCCCATCCGCTCCAGCGCCTCGAACAGCGCCGCGCCGATGACGCTTCCGGGATCGGTGATCATTCCGCGGTCATAGAAGTAGATGTCGGTGCCGAGCAGCTTGATCTTGTATTCGGTGGCCGCGAAGAAATACCAGTTCTTTCCAACTGGATTCCAGATGTAGTACGTGTGGCGCTTGACGCCGATCGAGCCGTTGGCGACCAGCCTGGTGACGAGCTTGGTGGCTGCAGGGCCGAGCTTCTCGACCATGGTCGCCAGGGCATGGACGAGCGCCGGGATGCTGTTGAAGGCCACGCCCCACGCCTTGGCCGCCGTGCGCAGCGCCCACGGGAAGAAGTCGGCCAGGCTGTTCGGCGGATCGGACTCGAACATCTCGAGCAGCTTCTCGCCGATTCCGCCCAGCGCGGTGATGATCGGCTCGATCATGTCCCACCCGGCGTCGCCGACGATCTTCTTGATCAGCTTGGGCATGTACGCGAGGCCTTCCTTCGCGAAGCCGTCGATGATCTCCTCCATGCTGCCGGCGATCCCCTCGAACCACGACTTGAATGCCTTGGCCACGCGGCCGAAGAAGCCCTTGATCTTCTCCCACGCGGCGCCCGCCTTCTTCAGGATGGTCTCGATCGCCTGGTAGCCGGGGAGGCCCTTGAGGCCCGACAGCAGGCTCCCCAGCTTGAGCGGCTCGTCGGGCAAGCCGCCGCCATCGCCGGACGGCCCGC
>DATIPJ010000379.1:0-10850 GCA_035472155.1 Kofleriaceae bacterium | reverse complement strand
GTCGAGATCCACACCGTGCCCGCCGGCGCGCTGATCGAGATCGAGGGCCGCAACGCGGGCACCGCGACCGACGGGACGCTGGTGGTCCGCGATCTCGAGGTCGGCAAGGCGTACCCGATCGTCGCGCGGCTCGAAGGCTACGAGCCCCGCCAGACGGTGATCCAGCCGTCGATCGAGTCTCGGGCAGGCGACAACGCGGTGACCCTCGAGCTCAAGGGGCTCGCGCCGATCGTCGAGATCGACACCACGCCGACCGGCGCCAACGTCGAGATCGATGGCAAGCCGGTCGGTATCACGCCGCTGACGCTCAAGACGCTCGCGCCCGGCGCGCCCACCATGGTCACCTTCCGGAAGGCTGGCTATCACGACGCCACGGCGAAGTTCGTCGTGCCCGGCCCGGGCAAGGACACGCGGCTCAACCAGGCGCTCGCGGTGACCGAGGAGCTCGCGCGGGTCAAGCTCGTGTCCGATCCGCCGGGCGCGCAGATCATCCAGAACGGCCAGCTGATCGCCGGGGCGATCACGCCGTACGAGCTGCTCGTCGAGGCCGGCAAGACCACGCGGTTCGTGATGACGATGCCGCGCAAGATCCCCGCGGTGCTCCCGCCGTTCACCGCGCAGCGCGGCTCCGACGACACCGAGCTCAGCGGCAAGCTGATCGATGGCACGACGCTCAAGCTGCGCGCCAACCTCGACGCGCGGTTCCGGGTCAGTGGCGCGCCGTTCTGCCAGGACGTGGCCCCGCCGTTCGACTGCGTGGTGGCGCCCGGCCAGCACACGGTCGAGCTCGTTGCGGGTCAGGCGCCGCGCATCTCGCGCTCGATCACCGTCAAGCAGAAGGACATCGAGGTGAAGTTCGAGCTCGGCTACGTCGAGGCCGGCGCCGGCAAGCTGGTGCAGATCGCGCCCGGCTCGTCGGCCAAGCGCGCGACGTTCGAGGTCGGCGCGCGGCGCGTGACGGTGACCGGCGGCGAGGAAGGCGCGCACCAGGTCACCGTGGTGGTCCGCCCCGGCACGACCGCCGTCGTCAACTGAGAGCTGAATCTTTCGAAACGTTGCCTGGCTTGCCGCGTCGAGGGGTGCGGGTCAGTATGTCCGGCTCGTGACCGACGACCTGCTCGCGATGCTCGGGATCTACGGCGGTACGTTCGCCGTGTCCCTGATCGCCGGCCTGGTGCCGCTGGTCAACGCCGAGATCTTCCTCGTCGGCCTCGTCCGGCTCGCGATCGACGACGCGTCGCAGCTGCCGTGGGTCGTGGTGGCCGCAGCCACCGGGCAGATGGTCGCCAAGATCGGCCTGTATCACGCAGGGCGCGGCATGCTCGAGCTACCGCGCGGTCGGTACCGGGCCAAGATCGAGGCGGTCCGCGAGCGCATCGAGCGCTGGAAGTCCAAGCCGTACATCATCTACGGATTGTCCTCGGTGCTCGGCATCCCGCCGTTCTACCTCACGGTGATCGCCGCGGGCGCCATGCAGATCAGCTTCCAGGCGTTCCTGGCGATCGGATTGGCCGGCCGGCTGGTCCGGTTCGCGGTCCTCGTGGCCCTCGCGTGGGCTGCGTGACCCGAGGGGTTCCGGTCGCGGCTCGGTCGCGGTACAAACGTCCAGGGTGAGCGAAGTCCACACACAGCTCCTGACCGATGATGCCAGCGGCTTGCTCGTGGAACGCCGGTATCGCCTGCGCGTGGTGTCCGGGCCCGACCAGGGAAAGGAGCACGTCCTCGAGGACGGCACGACCCAGGTCGGCACGCACGCCGACAACGATCTCGTGCTGAGCGATGCGACCGTGTCGCGCCACCACCTCGAGATCCGCGTGCGGCGCGACGGCATCGAGGTTCGCGACCTCGATACCACCAACGGGACCAAGCACGGCGGCGCGAAGGTCGGCCAGGTCATCCTCGTCGGGCCGGCGCGGCTGCGCCTCGGCAAGCACACCGAGCTCGACGTCGAGCCGGTCGACTCCGATGTGGTGCTCGGCGAGTGGTCGGGCGACCGGTTCGGCGACGTGCTCGGCTCGACCGAGCCGATGCGCCGGCTGTTCGCCCTGCTCGCGCGCGCCGCAACCACCGAGGCGACGATCCTGCTCTCGGGCGAGACCGGCACCGGCAAGGAGGCGATCGCCGAGGCCGTGCACCAGCTCAGCCACCGCGCCAAGGGGCCGCTGGTGGTCGTCGACTGCGGATCGATCCCGCACGAGCTGATCGCCTCCGAGCTGTTCGGCCACGCCAAGGGCTCGTTCACCGGCGCGGGCGCCGACAAGCAGGGGCTGATCGAGGCGGCCAACGGCGGCACGCTGTTCCTCGACGAGATCGGCGAGCTGGCGCTCGAGCTGCAGCCGCAGCTGTTGCGCGTGCTCGATCGCCACCAGGTGCGGCGGGTCGGCGAGACCCAGGCGATCGACGTCGACCTCCGGGTCATCGCGGCGACGCACCGCGACCTGCGCGCCATGGTCCGCGCCGGGCAGTTCCGCGAGGATCTGTTCTACCGGCTCGCGGTGGTCGCGGCCGAGGTGCCGCCGCTGCGCGAGCGCAAGGCCGATATCCCGGCGCTGGTGTCGTGCTTCGCCGAGCGCATGGGCCGCGGCTCGTTCGCGCAGTCGCCGTCGCTGCTCGAGCAGCTCGAGCGCCACGACTGGCCGGGCAACGTGCGCGAGCTGCGCAACGTCGTCGAGCGTGCGCTGTCGCTGGGCAGCGCGGCGCTGGCCGACCTCGGCGACCCGGCGGTGCGCACCGGCGGGACCGAGCCGCCGGACGCCTCGCCGATGCGGCCGTCGACGAGCACCACGACCACGACGAGCCCGCCGGGCGACGTGCTCGAGCTCCCGTTCAAGGAGGCCAAGGCGGCGCTGGTCGAGGGCTTCGAGCGCGATTACCTGACCGCGCTGCTCGCGCGCCACCGCGGCAACATCTCGCGCGCCGCCTCCGAGGCGGGCATCGATCGCAACTACATCCATCGTCTGGTGAAGAAGTACGGGCTCGAGGTCGACCGCGGATGAGGCTCGCGCTGGCGATCGCCGCCCTGGCCGCATGCCAGAGCGGACAGAATTCGACTGACCAGAGCCCGATCGACGAGCACGGCTCCGCCGGGCGAGGCAGCGCTGCCGAATGGCAGCGCGGTTCGATCGACCAGCTCGGCGCGAAGGCCCATGCCGGCTCCAGCGATCCGCACGGCGGCTCGGCGCACGCCGCGGCCTCGATCGACGCTGGCATCCTCGACGCCAACGTCGACGCGTGCCGGGCGGCCGCGGCGCAGGTGCCGAGCCTGCCGCTGTCACAGCGCACCGTCGCGCTGCTCCAGGGCTGCCAGCCGTGCGGCGACTGGGGCCCGCTGCTCGCGTGGGACATCCCGACCAGCACCGGCGGCCCGTCGCGCGCGTCGATCGAGCGCGGGATGTCGGCGTGCCACGCGTTCTGCGACGGTGCCGCCAAGCAGCGCTTCCTCGAGGCGCTCGACAGCGCGCGCGGGCAAGACACCCGCAAGCCGTGGCGCGTGCTCGGCGAGCTCTGCAAGGCCAGCGTCAGCGCGGCGGCCGACAACCGCTTCATGACCGCGCCCTACTTCGCGATCGATCGCGCGGCGCGGCTGGTCGGCGATGCCCAGCTGCTGGGATCGATCGAGCTCCCGCTGCCCGCGGTCTCGGTGAACGGCATCGGGGTCGAGCTGCCGACGTCGGCGATCCTCGTACCCGAGGCCGGCCCGTCGGCGCTCACCGTCGATGCCGCGCAGCTCCTGCTCGGCACATTGCCGACCGCGAAGCTGTCGCCCGAGGGCATCCAGATCGCGGGCGATTACCCGGGCAAGAACATCGAGGCCCAGGCGCTCGCCGCCGAGCTCGGCAAGCGCGAGCGCACAGGCTCGCCGGTCGCGCTGCTCGCGCCGCGCCAGCTGCCCGCGACCCGGATCGTCGAGGCGGTCGCCGCGGCGGGCAGCCACGAGGTGCGCCTCGCCGTCGCGCGCCTCGAGCTGCGCAACTGGATCATCCCCGCCACGCTGCCGGTCGGGCTGACCGCCCGGCCCGGGCGCGGCGGCGTGCGGCTCACGCTCGACGACACCGCGGTCGAGGCGATCAAGGCCGCCCAGGCCGCGCCGCGCCCCAAGGTCTCCGCAGGCCCGGTCACGATCGCGGTCGACCCCACCGCCACCGCAGCGAGCCTGGCGAACCTTCTAGGTGCGCTGTACTACCTCGAGGTCAAGTCCGTGGTGCTGGCCAAGGCGAAGCCTTGACGCAGAGCGGCTTAGCCCGAAAGATTGCTCGGTGACTCCCGCCTACGACATCCTGGTGATCGGCGGTGGCATCACCGGCGACGGCATCGCGCGCGACGCGGCCCTCCGCGGCCTCAAGGTCGCGCTGTTCGAGAAGGGCGACTACGCCTCGGGCACATCGTCGAAGTCGAGCAAGCTGGTGCACGGCGGCCTGCGCTACCTCGAGCACGGCGAGATCGGCCTGGTGTTCGAGTCGGTGTCCGAGCGCCGCGTGCAGACCCGCGTGGCGCCGCACCTGGTCCGCCCGCTGCCGTTCCTGATCCCGATCTACAAGGGCGCCAAGCCCGGCCTCGAGCTGATGAACGTGGGCCTGTGGATCTACGACTCGCTCGCGCTGTTCCGCGCGCCGCGGCTGCACAAGACGTTCCGCGGTGCGCGCGCCGCCCTCGAGATCGAGCCCGCGCTGCGCGCCGACGGGCTGCGCGGCGCGCTCGAGTACTACGACTGCAACACCGACGACGCGCGCCTCGTGCTCGAGAATGCGATCGACGCCCGCGCGCTCGGCGCCGACTGCCACACGTACACCGAGGTCACGCGGCTCGAGCGCGGCGCCGACGGCCGGATCACCGGCGTTGCCGTCCGCGACCGGCTGACCGGCGAGGCCCGCAGCGTGACGGCCCGCGTCGTCATCCTCGCCGCAGGGGCGTGGACCGACGAGGCGATCAAGCGCTTCGACGTGCCGATCGAGCGGCCGCTGCTCCGCCGCACCAAGGGCGTACACGTCGTGGTGCCGCGCGACCGGCTGCCGCTGTCGCGCGCGATCACGCTGATCTCGCCGGTCGACCACCGCGTGATGTTCGCGATCCCGTGGCGCGAGCGCACCGTGCTCGGCACCACCGACACCGACTTCGAGGGCACCGCCGACGAGGTCGCCGCCGACGCCGCCGATGTCGACTACCTGTGCCAGAGCGCCAACGGCGTGTTCCCCGCGGCGCGGCTCGGCCCGCCCGACGTGATCTCGACCTGGGCCGGCCTGCGCCCGCTGATCGCCGCGCCGCCCAACGTCGACGAGAGCGACGTGTCGCGCGAGCACGAGATCTTCACGCGCACCGACGGCCTGGTCATCATCGCCGGCGGCAAGCTCACCACCTACCGGCGGATGGCGCGCGAGGCGGTCCACCAGACGCTCAAGCTGTTCGACCAGCTCGGCGAGCCGGTCAACGTCAGCCGCACCGGCACCAAGGCCCGCCCGCTGCCGGGCGCCGACGGCCTCGCCGAGCCCGACCTCGAGGGCGTCGCCGCGATCGGCCGCCAGCTCATGGCCGACTACCAGCTCGACGTCGATACCGCCACGCACCTGTGCGGCGTCTACGGCATGCGCGCGCACCTGCTCGCCGCACGCATCGCCCAGGACCGCGCGCTCGGCGAGCGCCTCGATCGCGAGCTGCCCTACGTCTGGGCCGAGGTCGAGTTCGCCGCGAGCCACGACCTGGCGCGCACGGTCGAGGACGTGCTCGCCCGCCGCATTCCGCTGCTGCTGGTCAGCCGCGACCAGGGCATGGCCGTTTGCGAGCGCGTCGCCACGATGCTCGGCAGCGCGCTCGGCTGGTCCGCCGCGCAGCGCGCGCAGCTGATCGACGAGTATCGCGCCGAGGTCGCCCTCAGCCGGCGATGGCACGATGCCCCGCGCACCGCGACCGCCTAGCGCTTGTGTAGTCTCCCGCGCCACATTGCATGACTGCGATTCGCTCCGATGCGAGCGCCAAATTCCTTGGCCCGCGGTCGGACCGGCGCGAAGCTCGGCGCTGGGGGTTTGGTCATGTCACCTGGACATCGCTTGTGGCTGCTACCGCTGCTGATCGCCAGCTGCGCGCATCAGCAGCTTGTCGTGCCCGAGTCCGACTGGGAGAAGGTTCCTGCGCCGCAGCGAGCGGCGATCGATCGCAAGCACGAGGCCGACCTGGTCTCCGCGCGCGCCGAGCTCAAGGCCGCGACCACCGGGCTCGCCGAGGTGCAGCGCCCGCCGGCGCCCGCGTCCGGCACCGCGGGCGCGATGGCCAAGCCGGATCCCGACGCCGATCCATGGGCGCTCGCGATCTACGACCACGATCAGTCGCGCGCCTCGGCACGCACGCGCGTGCAGGACGCCCTGACCGCATGGCAGCGCATGCGGCTGACGTGGCGGCAGCGCCAGCTCGACGCTGCGACCGCGCGCGTGGACATGGTGGTCAGCGATCGCGAGCTCACGCGGGCCCGCGCGATCGATCACACGCTGCCGGGCGACGAGCACTACGACAGCGCACCGCTGCAGGGCCAGTTCTCGACGGCGCAGCGCCGCTGGTACGCCGCGGCCACGGCGGCCCGCGCCGCGCGCGTCGAGCTCGAGCGCGCCAGCACCACGCTCGCCTCGGCCAAGGAAGCCTACGCCCAGCTCATGCGCAACGGGCCGGTCCACCTCGCGATGCAGCTGCCGGGCGACTCCGACGATCGCCCGCGCCTCGAGCTCACCGCCTGGACCGTCACGCGCAGCGACATCGGCCGCCGCAAGGGCCTGCGCCACCTGCTCGACGCGGCCGCCAGCGGAACGCCCCAGCTGCGCAAGCGCGACTTCCAGCTGCGGCCGATGCCGACGCCGCGCGCTCCGGCAAACGAGACCTCGCGCGCCGCCGCGCCGCTCGTTGCCCCGGCCGCCGCGCCGCGCACGCCGCCTGCTCCGTCGGCCGAGCCCGCGCGCCCTCCCGGCGCAACCAGCTCGCTCGCGCCCGCGCCCAAGCCATGGGACTTCGTCGAGCCCGCCGCGCCCGCGGCTCGGCCCGCTGCAGCGCGGCCCACCGCCGCATCCGCCGTCGCCACACGGACACGCAAATCGCCGGCCGCGCCGCCGGCGCCCAAGCCGTGGGACTTCATCGAGCCCGCGGCAGCACCCGCCCCGCCCACCGCGATCGCCCGCCCCGCCGTCGCCGCGCGCACGCAGAGCCGGCCGTCCGCGCCGCCGGCGCCCAAGCCGTGGGACTTCATCGAGCCCGCGGTCCCGCCCGCGCCTCGACGCTAGAACAGCGTCGTGACCGCGACCAGCGTCGCGTAGCGCAGGATGCGCCCGATCGCGGTGATCGCCGTGAACGTGACGATGTCCATCTTCATCAGCGGCTGGGCCACGAAGCCGAGCGCCCACAAGGGCGGCAGGCCGGTCGCCGCGGACACGAACATGATGAGCCGCGGCCGCTGGTTCCAGCGAGCGATGCGCGCCTTGGCCGCCTCGATCCGGTCGCGCATCTTGCCGCGCGGCAGCTCGAACACGCCGGCGCCCGCGTAGTAGGTGATCGTCTTGGCGATCTGGTGCCCGACGGCGGCGATCGCGATCAGGACCGGCAGGGTGTGGACATCGGCGCCGAGCGCGGTGGCCCCGACGAGGAATAGCTCGACGCTGACGAGCGGAAACATCCCGGCGATGAAGGCGACCGCGAACGTCGCCCCGTAGAGCCCGAGGCTCGCCAGCAAGCTGTCGACCACACGCTACAGTAGCGCGAACGTCACCACTTCCGATCGTCGATCAGCCGGATGTCGACGCGCGCGAGCGCCTTCTGCACGCGCTCGCCCATGTCCTCGAACTCGCTCAGCTGCGACGCCTCGTACAGCTTGCGCGCAAAGTTCATCACGCGAACCAGGTACGAGAACAGGTTCCCCTCCTCGTGCTCGAGGGCGTGGCGCTCGACGAACTCGAGGAAGCCGCTACCGGAGTCCTCGAACGTGGCCCACACGTTCTTGGGCCGCTTGCCGCCGTGCAGCTCGGGGTGCGGCACGATGGCCGACAGCTCGGCGTGGATCGTCTCGATCTTGGTCGGCGGCCGCGGGTGCTCCTTGTCCCACTCGGCCTCGACGTCCTCCCAGGTGACGTGCGGGTTCTGCTCGCGCAGCTCGCGCAGCTTGGTCCGGCACCACTCGCGCTTGGCATCCTCGCCCTTGCGATCGAGCAGCCGCTGGATCACGTCATGGTCGATCAGGTACTCGACGAGCTGGCGCAGCTCGACGTAATCGAGCTGGTGGTTGAACAGCACGTAGTAGATGAACAGCCCATCCATCCCCTGGAGGCCGCGGATCATCTGGCCGGAGATCTGCTTGCCGCGCTCGTCGATCACGCCGATCGCCTTCATGTTGTCGACCAGCTGCGCGAGCGTCTTCTGCAGGCCGAAGCGCTCGCGGTCCTCGAGCAGGAGGTTCTCGATCACGGTCACGATGTCGAGCCGCATCGACGGCGGCAGCGACGCCTCGGCCGCGGCCATCCGGGCCTCGACGGTGTCGCCGCGCGCCGCGCCCGCCAAGCCATCGCCGCCGCTCGAGCCACTCTCCGCGTTCGATCCGCTCGGAGCGCTCGATCCGCTCGGGGCGCTCGATCCGCTCGGGGCGCCCTCGGCTGGCTTGTCGGTCTTGTCGGGGGCGATCTTGCGCTCGGCGAGATCGGGTAGCCCGATCGCGAGCACCTGCTCCGCCGTGATCTTGGTCTTGCTGCGCAGCTCGGCCGGCTCGCCCTTGACCAGCTCGGCATGGACCTCGGGCGTCCACACGATGTCGCCCTTGCGCTGCGCCTCGGAGCGCGCGCGGTTGTAGACCGACTTCTTGACCTTGGACTCGTCGTACGCCGGCCGGCGCGACGCATCCTTGAGCTCCTTCTTGAGATCGCTCACGATCTGCTCGGGGGCGAGCGTGATCGCCAGGCCGCGGTCGTCGAACTGCGGCCGCCCCGCGCGCCCCGCCATCTGGTGATACTCGGCGGCGGTCACCAGCCGCGCCTGCTGCTTGACGAACTTGCGCAGCGCCGGAAACACCACCGTGCGCGCCGGCAGGTTGATGCCCGCGGCGATCGTCTCGGTCGACACCACGAACTTGATGAGCCGCATCAGCGCGAGCTGCTCGACCAGCTGCTTGTAGCGCGGCAGGATCCCGGCGTGGTGGATGCCGATGCCGTGGGCGAGCAGCGGCCGCAGCTCCTTGGCCGCCCCCGAGGGCAGGAGCGCCTCGTCGCACATCTGGTCGACCTTGGCCTTCTCCTCGTCGCTGGTGAACCGACGGCATGACTTGAGCAGCCGCGCGACCTCGAAGCACTGCTCGCGCCCGAACACGAACACGATCGCCGGCACGTCGCCGGAGAACGCGAGCTCGCGCACGGTGTCGATCATCATCTCCTCGCGGAACTCGTGGACGAGCGGCACCTTGCGCTCGCGCGAATCCACCAGCTCCATGCCGACGCGCCGGGTCAGCTCGACCCAGTGGCAGAACCGCTCGGGATGGCCGACCGTCGCCGACAGCACGACCAGCTGCGTTCGCGGGTCGAGCCCGATGATCGACTGCTCCCAGACGTAGCCGCGCTCGGGGTCGTTGAAGTAGTGGCCCTCGTCCATCACCACGATCTCGGCCGGGCACACGTGCTTGTCGGCGACGATCCGGTTCCACAGGATCTCGGCCACCTCGACCTGGATCGGCGCCTCGCGGTTGACCTTGTAGTCGCCGGTCGCGAAGCCGACGTTGTCGTCGCCGAAGTCGACGCACAGCTCGCGGTACTTCTCCTCGGTGAGCGCGCGCAGCGGCGTGGTGTACACCGCGCGGTGTCCGCGGCCGAGCGCGGCGTGCAGCGCTGCCTTGGCCATCAGGGTCTTGCCGGTCCCGGTCGGCACCGTCACCAGCAGGCTGCGGCCGGCAAAGATGTGCCCGAACGCCTGCTCCTGCACCGGATAGGGCTCGATCCCGCGGCTCCACAGAAACTTGTCGTAGAACGAGAGCTCGAGCTCGCCGTCGGTCGGCACGCTGCTAGCCTAGTACGCCCGAGCGCCGGGGGCGCCGTGCGGTGCCAAGCAACGGCCCGGGCGGGGTCGCCGGTCTCATGAATATGCGGAAGCTGCCACTCGGTGTTGCAGTCTCGACCGCAGTTCATGCCGCGGCGGTCGCGTGGATCGCCACGCGCGCGGTGGCGCACCCACCCGCGCCGGCCTTCAAGGCCGCGACTCCGATCGAGATCGTGGCGGTCGCCCCGCCCCCGCCGACGCCGCCGCTGCCGCTCGACGTCGTGCTTCTCGACGATCCTCCGCCCGCCGCGTCGCAGGCGCCTCCGTCGCCGCGCCGCTCGGCCCCGGCGATCACGGCTCCCGGCCCGCGCGGAGCGGAGGAGCGGCCCGGGCCGCGGTCCCCGACGACAACCCCGGCGGCCGGCGAGCCGGGGAGCCCGGGCCCGACGACGAGCCCGAAGGCGCACCCCTGGATGGCGATGCGGCGCGGCGAGGTCCCGCACCTCGCGCTCCCCACCGGGCGGTGGGACCCGCTCGACCACCCGCCCGACGGGTCCGCCCCCGAGCTCCCGCGCACCACGGGCATCCTCCACGAGTCCGGCCGCGGCAGCTACGAGTCCGACCAGGGCGGGTTCCTGGGCCGGGTGAACCCCGACGGCACGGTCAAGCTGCGCGACAAGCCGAGCGCCAGCATCCACCTCGCCCTGCCCACGCCCAGGTCCCTCGGGTACGCGATCGCCGACTGGTACGAGGCCGAGAAGGGCCCGTTCGGCGAGACCACCGTGATGCCCGGAAGCAAGCAGATCCAGCTCTCGATGGGGACCTCGACCGACCCGGGCGACCAAGCGCACCCCGAGCATATGCTCAAG
>DATIPJ010000378.1:0-3784 GCA_035472155.1 Kofleriaceae bacterium | reverse complement strand
GACATCGCCGGCGTGCTGCGCAGCGGCAAGCCGTGGGAGAAGATCAACAACATCGCCGCCGAGGTCGGTGCGGGGCTGATCGTCCTCGGGCGCACAGGGGCTGGGCGAGGCGCACCCTCCGATGTCGGCAGCGTGGCGCTGCGCGTGCTGCGCACGGCGAGCCGGCCGGTGCTCACCGTCGGAGCGCACGACGGTGGCGCGGCCCTGTCGCTCGCGCGCAGCGCGTGAGCGGCGCGTCAGGCGAGGAGGGAGCGGGCCTCGGCGAAGTCCGCCGCGCTCGACGACGGCTCGGCGCAGCGGGCGAGCGCGTCCTCGATCCACGCGCGCGCCTCCGAACGCTCCGCCGAGCCGAGCTTGCCGAGCTGGAGGCCGGCGCGCAGCGCGAACAGCCACATCTGCCGGGCGGCGGCGCGCGCGTGGGCCTCGCGGTACGCGGCGGCCGCGGCGGCGGGGTCGCTCGCTGCGAGGAGGTCGCCGCGCGCGCGAATGATGTCGGGCAGGCAGAGGTGGACATCGCGCGCGCTCGCGTAGGCGATGGCGCGGTCGACCACGTCGAGCGCCTCGGCGTGAAAGCCCGAGCGCGCGAGCATGTCGGCGATCGGGACCGCGGTGAGCGGCGCGCCGAGCGACTCGGACGAGAGCCGCGTGCGGTAGTCCTCGGCGATCGTGGCCGCGCTCGCGGCGGTGAGCGGGACTCGATGGCTCTCGGCCCAGACCACGAGGAGCTTGGCTTCGCGCAGCACCCAGTACCCGGCGGTGCCGCGATCCGCGGTCGCGTGGGCCGAGCGCTCGATGTCGGCGACCGGATCGCGCCGGAACAGCTGCACGCGCATCAGCATGTTCTCGGTGATCGCCAGGCCGATCGGATCATCGATGCGCGCGGCCTCGGCGACGGCCTTGCGCGCCTCGGCGAGCGCGCGGTCGGGTGCGCCGAGCAAGCACATCGCGAGGGCGGCATCGGCGCGCGCCATGCTCGGGCGGCCGTTGGCGCCGTGCAGCGCGGCGCGATGGACCAGCCCACCGTCGGCAGGAAGCTTCACGGTCGAGGCCGCGAGCTGCTCGAACCAGCCGAGCGCGCGGGTCAGGTCGCCGAGGTACAGCGCGGTGAGCGCGCGC
Source organism: Kofleriaceae bacterium (assembly GCA_035472155.1). Classification (GTDB taxonomy): domain Bacteria; phylum Myxococcota_A; class Polyangia; order Haliangiales; family Haliangiaceae; genus JABFXX01. The sequence goes on along the minus strand of DATIPJ010000378.1, from coordinate 2,668 downwards.
ACGTTGGTGCCGTACTCGAGAAGCTGCGGGTCGAGCTCGCGTTCTGCGGCGAGCGCCGCGAGCTCCTCGCCGACCTGGGTGGCCAGCGCGAGGTCGTTGTGCACGACGTGGCGCAGGCAGAGGTTCGCCAGCCCGACGTACTGGCTCGGGGCGTCGCCGACCTCGCGCGCGAGCTCGATCGTGCGCTGGTAGACGTGGATCGGATCGCCGCGCCCGTACGGCGTGCGGATCAGGAGCTGGCCGATCATCGCGAGGATCTTGAGCTCGAGCGCGTCGCGCTCCGGCGTGCGCGGCAGCTTGGCGAGCAGCTCGTGCGCGCGCTCGTACGAGGCCACCGCGTCGAGCGCCGCGAACCGAAGCGCGGTCTGGTGACCGGCGACGATGTAGTGATCGATCGCGCGCGCCGGGGCCCGCGCCTTGTCGAGGTGCGCGGCGAGCACGTGAGCGATCTCGGCGGTGCGGCCGGCGTAGGTGCGCTCGAGGTAATCCGCGATCGCGCCGTGCCAGCGCTGGCGGCGCGCCGGCGAGCCGCGCTCCTCGCACACCTCCTGGACCAGCGCGTGGGTGACCGCGTAGCGCGAGTACAGCGCGCCGTCGGGGCTCTCCTCGCTCGCCTCGCGGCGCAGGAACAGCGCGCGGCGGGCGAGTGCGTCGCAGAGGTCGTCGACGCGCTCGACCGGCATCGCGAGCGCCGCCGCGACCGGCCCGGTCGAGAACACCGCGCCGACCAGGCTCGCCGCTTCGAGGACGCGCTGCTCGTCATCGCCGAGCCGATCGAGCTGGATGTCGATCAGCTGCTTGATGCTGTCGGGCCGGTGCGCCGCGACCTCGTCGACCGAGACGGTGAGCGCCCAGCCGCCGCGGTCGGCCAGCATTCCGCGGCCGACCAGATCGCCCAGGAACGAGACCAGGAACAGCGGCGTGCCGCCGGTGATCGAGCCGACGACGTCGACGAGCCTGTCGGGAAAGCGATGGCCGGCGAACCGGCGATCGATCAGCTCGCGGACGCCTTCGCCGTCGATGCGCGCGAGGGCGATCGGCAGCGCGGCACCGCGCGTGAGCAGGGGGCGCAGCGCGCGACCGAGCGGATGGTCCGAGGTCTGGACCGCGGCCCGGCGCGCAGTGGCGATGACGAGCAGCCGGGCGCGCTCGGTGCGCTGGGCGAGCAGCGCGAGCAGATCGATCGTCGCCAGATCCGACCACTGCAGGTCCTCGACGACGATCACGAGCGCGTCCTGCGCGGAGGCCAGCTCGAGCGCCTCGGCCAGCTCGCGGGCCACGCGCGCTTCGGACCCGCCCTGCGCCCGCCGCGCGAGCTCGGCGTGCTGCTCGTCGGGCACCAGGTGCGGCACGCGCGCGAGAAACGTCGGCGCGCAGCGCACGAACGCGTCGAGGAGGTGCTCGCCGCGCTCCGAGCGCCGCAGCCGCCCGATCACCTCGATCATCGCGAGGTACGCCTCGGGCGTGCCGAACTGCTCGACGCACTGGCCGCGCACCGCGAGCACGCCGCGATCCTCGAGCTCGTCGAGGAATGCATCGACCAGCGTGGTCTTGCCGATGCCGGGGTCGCCCGACACGACGCAGATCTGGCGCTGCCCGCTCGTCGCGCGATCGAGCGCCGTGCGCAGCGTCGCCAGCTCGGCGGCGCGGCCGACCATCACGCGCTCCGGCCGGATCGCCGCGCGCGGCACGGGCATCGGCGCCGCCGGGGCTGCGCCGGTCGCGGCGGCCGCGCTCGCAGGGCTCGGCTCGCTCGCCGCGATCACCGCGCTTGCCGCGCTCGCGGTGCTGGCGCCGTCGGCGATCGGCGCCGCGAAGCGGTAGCCGCGGCCGATCACCGTCTCGATCACGCCCTCGCCGAGCGCCTGCCGCAGGTCATGCAGGTGCGAGCGGACCGCGCTCTCGCTGACCACCGAACCGCCCCACACGTGCTTGAGCAGCTCCTCGTGCGTGACCAGGCGCCGCGGGTTGGTCGCGAGGTAGCGCAGGATCGCAAACGGCTTGCGCCGCAGGACGAGCAGCTTGTTGCCCTTCCACAGCCGCTCCTCGTCGAGGTCCAGGCGGAACGGTGGGAACGCGAGCATCCCGAAGTGTTAACTGCTTTTTAACGGTTCAGGAAGCCGGTCCATCGTTAGTGCCGGAGCTCGTCGACGACCGCGGCGAGTTGCTCGCGCACCCTGGCGATCAGCGCGCTGTCCTGGTGCTCGAGCGCGAGCCGGAAGTGCGCGATCGCCTCGGCGAGGCGGGCGCGGGGCAGCCCGGTGAGCTCGACGTGCAGTGCGTCGGCGCGCGCGAGCAGCGTCGCGTTGGGCAGCGCGTCGCGCGGATGGAACTTGAGGCGGGCCATCGCCTTGCGCGCCTCGTCGAGCTGCTGCTTGCTGAGCCGGTTGGTGCCGCTCTCGATCACGAGCGTGGTGGTCTTGCCGGTGCTCTCGACGGTCATGTCGACCTCGAGGATGCCGTTGAGGTCGTAGGTGAAGCGCACGCGGACCGATTGCGCGCCGGCCGGCATGGGCTCGAGCCCGCGGACCGTGTACGACCCGAGCTTGGTGTTGTCGCGGGTCAGCGAGTGCTCGCCCTGATAGACATTGATCTCGATCGCCTTCTGGTCGTCAGCCATCGTGTGGAACGTGCGCTCGCGGCTCACCGGAATGACGGTGCCGCGCTC
>DATIPJ010000377.1:0-1827 GCA_035472155.1 Kofleriaceae bacterium | reverse complement strand
CGGCAACGTGCTCAACAGCGTCAACGTGTCGGCGACGCTGGCGGCCGACATCGTCAGCCAGCTGCAGACCGGGGGACTGGCCAAGGCCGCGGCGCTGATCGCCGATCACCGCGACGACCTCGAGCGCTTCCTGCGCGACGACCCGCGCGGACAGAAGCTCCCCGATTACTTCAGCCAGCTCCAGGAGGTGCTCGAGCGCGACAAGTCGCTCGCGCTCGGCGAGCTCAAGTCGCTGATTCGCAATCTCGATCACATCAAGATCATCGTTCGCGCGCAGCAGTCGCACGTCAAGCCCGGCGCCGCCCTCGAGACCTTCGAGGTCCAGCAGCTGATCGACGATGCGCTCAAGCTCAGCGCACCGTCGCGCGAGCACGGGGCGATCGAGATCGTGCGCGACGTCGAGCCGCTGCCGCCGGTGCGCCTCGATCGCCACAAGGCGCTCCAGATCCTGGTCAACTTGCTGACCAATGCGCGCGATGCGGTGATGGCCAGCGAGAGCGGCCCGCGCAAGATCGTCGTGCACGCGCGGCGCGGCACCCACGGCAACCTCGAGATCGCCGTCGAGGACAACGGCTGCGGCGTCGACCCGCAGAACCTCGAGCGGATCTTCCAGCTCGGGTTCACCACCAAGGCCGAGGGCAACGGCCTGGGCCTGCACTTCAGCGCGTGCGCCGCCCTCGAGCTGCACGGCAAGCTCAGCGCGCGCTCCGAGGGCCGGGGCCACGGCGCCTCGTTCCTCCTCGAGCTCCCGCTCGAGCCCGCAGCCGCCGCAGCCTGACCCGCAGCCGTCGCAGCCTGATCCGCTACTGCAGCTCGCGCAGCACGGCGTCCAGCGTCTCGACGAGCCGCGCACCGTCGGCGCGCTCGAAGGGCATCGGCGGCCGGATCTTGAGCACGTTGTGGTGCGGGCCGTCCGAGCCGATCAACACGCCCTCGTCGCGCATGCGGTCGACGACGTAGCCGGCCGCGGCGGTCGCCGGGGCGAGCGTCGCCCGGTCGCTCACCAGCTCGACGCCGAGGAACAGCCCCGAGCCGCGGACATCGCCGACGAGCTCGTGGCGCGCCATGAGCTCGCGCAGCGCGGCGGTGAGCTCGCTGCCGACCGCGAGCGCATGCGACTGCAGCTGCTCGTCGCGCATCACGTCGAGCACCGCGCGGCCCACCGCGCACGAGACGGTGTTGCCGCCGAACGTGGCGAAGTACTCCATGCCGTTGTCGAACGCGTCGGCGATCGCCCGCGTGGTGACCACCGCGGCCAGCGGATGCCCGTTGCCGAGCGGCTTGCCCATCACGACGATGTCGGGGATGACGCCCTGCGACTCGAACGCCCAGAAGTGGCTGCCGACCCGGCCCAGGCCAGTCTGCACCTCGCCGGCGATGCACACGCCGCCCGCCGCGCGCACGGCGTCGTAGACCGCCGCGAGGTAGCCCGGCGGAAACATGATCTGCCCGCCGACGCTCGGGCATGACTCGGCGAGGAAGCCGGCGAGCTCGCGGCCGCGCGCAGAGGTCGCCGCGATCACCCGCGCGGCATCGGCGGCGTACTTCGCGCCGGCGTCGCGGTCGCTGCGCTTGAACGGGCCGCGATAGTCGTCGGCGAGCGGCGCCACGTGCACCCAGTCCGGCGGGCCCAGGCCGCCCGGGCCCGCGTGCTTGTACGGGCTGGCGTCGATCAGCGTGCTGGTGTTGCCGTGGTACGCGTCCGCGAGCACCAGCAGGTCGCGCCGCTCGGTGTACGCGCGCGCGAGCCGGATCGCCAGCTCGTTGGCCTCGCTCGCCGAGCTGAGGAAGAAGCACAGCCGCAGCGGCTCGGGCAAGGTCGCGGTC
>DATIPJ010000376.1:0-1811 GCA_035472155.1 Kofleriaceae bacterium | reverse complement strand
CCTCACCGCCGAGACCGGGCTGCCATCGTTTCACCTGGGTCCGCAGCCTGACCTCCTGCTGCGAGAGCGGATCGAGGACACGTCCGAGGCGAGCCTGCGCCGGTTCAACGTGCGCTGGGCGATCGGTGTCGGGCGGTCGCCGTCGCTGGGCGATCCCGCGACCGAGAAGCAGCTCGGCTCGTATCACATTCGCGAGCTGCCGGCGTGGGACGGAAAGTTCGCGCGGATCGAGCGCGGGGAAGGCACGGTGACGGTGACGCGGCTCGACAATCGCGCCGTCGAGCTCGACGTCACCGGGACCACCGCGCCGGTGCTGGTCGCGCTGGGTACCGGGTTCTATCCGCGCTGGCGGGCGCGCCACGCCAGCGGCGCGGAGGAGCCTGTCCATGCCTACCCCGGCATCCCGGACGGCCGCCTGCACGTCGTCGCGGCCTGGGTGGCGCCGGGCCACACGACGTTCACGGTCGATGGCCCGCTGCCCTCCGATCACGATGGCCGCGCGATCTCGCTGCTCGCGGTGCTCGCGGCCGCGGCCGGCGTCGCGATCTGGGGCCGGCGGCGCTGGCGGCACCGCGCGCTGACCTGGATGGCGCGCCTCCGCGTGCGCTGGCCGGGGGCGGGCCGTACCGCGTTACGGATCGCCGTGCCGCTCGCGCTGGTGGGGCTGTGCGCGCGGGGCTGCATCGCCGGTCGAGCACCGGCCCAGGCGCTCATGCTCGGAAGCGGGCTGCGACCCACGGCGGTGGTCGACGCCCGCAAGTTCGGAGGCGACTGGCAGTCCTGCGACTACGTACAGCTCAGCGGGGACTACCACTGCGACGGCCTGGTCACGGCGTTCGACTCGACGGCGACCCTGCTCAATGACGCGCCGCCGAGCTGGGGGTTCGTCACGCCCGCGATCGTGGCATCCGCCGATACCACCGGCGTCGAGATCCGGATCCGGCTGCGCGCACGCCTGGCCGGTACCTACCAGGCCGCGGTCAGCGAGGGAACCGCCGAGCTCACCACCGACGGCGAACCGATGCGCCAGATCGAGCGCGCCGTGCTCGACTACGGCGATCGCGGCGAGCGTGCGATCGAGATCCGCTCGAAGGTGCCGATGACGAGCTGGTCGTTCACCTTCATCCGCGAGGACACGATCGTCCCGGCGCGACCGTTCCTCGACGGGCCGCCCGATGAGCCGCCCGACGAGGTCCGTGCGATTCGCTGAGCCTAGCGGCGGAGATCGACGATCCGGAGATGGTCGCGGCGCGCGATCGTCGGGTGCTGGAGGGCGATCGCCTCGAGGTCGTCGGCGCAGAGCTGCCACGCGGACCGGCACACGACGCGGTGAAGCAGACCGCCCTGGGTGCCGCGCCGGTGCGCGTCGTCCGCCTCGATCAAGAGGAACTCCGCGGGTAGCTGGGCGAGCAGCGGCGCGGCGTCGTGGGCGCCCGCCGGGGTGCGCAGATCGATGAAGCGGTGACGCGCGTAGTCGAGGCGCTCGGGCTCGGAGATCCACACCGCGACGGTGGCACCGCGGGGAACGCCCGCGAGCAAGGGAGCGTACGGATCGGAACCGTCGCCGGGTGGGCGCTGGACGGCCTCGATGCCGGCGGCCGCCGCGACCATCCGGTGCGACCAGCGCAGCGGGCCGGACGACTGCTGGCCCTCGTAGATCACCAGGCACATCCCGAGGGCCGCGATCAGCGCCGCGGGCGACAGCCCGCGCCAGTGGGATCGATCGCGATCCGCCTCGAAGCCTGGGGCCGTGTCGCCCTCCGGCGCGTGCTGCGCGGAGCGCTCGCTGCGGGCGAGCGCGATCACGATGG
>DATIPJ010000375.1:0-29018 GCA_035472155.1 Kofleriaceae bacterium | reverse complement strand
GTCGGCGACGATCGTGACCACGCGGGCCGGTCCGGCGCCCGGACGAGCGGCGCGGTCGCGGCAGTAGCGCACCGCGGCGGCGATCAGCGTGCCGCTCGACGAGCCGGCGAGGATGCCGGCCTTCGCGAGCAGGGTGCGCACGGTGGCGAACGCCTCGGCATCGTCGACGATGTACGCCGAGCGCACGCGCGACAGGTCGCAGATCGGCGGCACGAAGTCCTCGCCGATGCCCTCGACCAGCCACGAGCCGGCGATCCCGACGGTGCCGCTCGCGACATAGCCGGCGAGCACCGAGCCCTTGGGATCGGCGAGCACCACCTCGACGCCGGGCGCGACCCGGGCGAAGTAGCGCGAGAGACCGGTCAGCGTGCCGCCCGAGCCGACGCCGCAGACCACCGCATCGAGCCGGCCGCCCATCTGCTCCCAGATCTCGGGCCCGGTCGTGGTCTCGTGCGCGAGCGGATTGGCCGGATTCTCGAACTGGTTGACGTACAGCGCGCCCGATTCGCGGGCGATGCGCTGCGCCATGTCCTGGTAGTAGGCGGGGTGACCCTTGCCGACATCGCTGCGCGTCCAGATCACCTGCGCGCCGAGCGCCTTCAGGTGCGTCACCTTCTCCTGGCTCATCTTGTCGGGGATGACCAGCGTCAGCTTGTAGCCGCGCAGCGCCGCGACCAGCGCGAGCCCGAGGCCCGTGTTGCCCGCCGTCGCCTCGATCAGGTGCCCGCCGGGCGCGAGCCGACCGTCGCGCTCGGCGGCGCCGATCATCGACAGCCCGATGCGATCCTTGATCGAGCCGCCCGGATTGTGACTCTCGAGCTTGACCCACAGCTCGCTGCCCGCGGTGTCGAAGCACGTGACCTGGACCAGGGGCGTTCCGCCGATGAGCTCGAGCATTCCGCGCGCGGTCGGGGCGGGCATCCGTTCACCCTACCACCGCGCGACACCGCCACGACCCTTGTGGGATGATGCAACGCGCGATGTCGACAACTCCCGGATCGAATCTCGAAGCCACCCTGCTGTCGCTGATCGACGAGCGAGCGCCGGAGCTCACCGGCAAGGTCGTCGCCTGGCGTCGCGACATTCACGCCAACCCCGAGCTCGGCAACCGCGAGTTCCGCACCGCGAAGCTGGTCGCCGATCACCTGCGTGCGCTCGACCTCGAGGTCAAGACCGGGGTCGCGCACACCGGCGTGGTCGGCGTCTTGCGCGGCGGTCTGCCGGGCCCGGTGGTCGCGCTGCGCGCCGACATGGATGCGCTGCCGGTCGCCGAGGAGGTCGACGTGCCGTTCGCGTCCAAGGCGCGCGGCCAGTTCGAGGGCCAGGACGTCGGCGTGATGCACGCGTGCGGCCACGACTGCCATGTCGCCGTGCTGATGGGCGTCGCCGAGCTGTTCGCCGGGATCCGCCAGCGGCTGCCCGGCACGATCAAGTTCCTGTTCCAGCCCGCCGAGGAGATGCCGCCCGAGAACGAGGAGGGCGGCGCCAAGCTCATGATCGAGGAGGGCGTGCTCGACGACGAGCCGCGGCCGCAGGCGATCTTCGGCCTGCACGTGACGTCCATGCTCAACGTCGGCGTGATCGGCTACAAGCCCGGGCCGGCGATGGCCAGCGCCGACCGCGTCGACATCACCGTGCGCGGCCGGCAGACCCATGGCGCGATGCCGTGGCTCGGGGCCGACCCGGTCGTCGCCTCGGCGCACGTGATCGTCGGGCTGCAGACGGTGGTGAGCCGCCAGGTCGACACCGTGCGCCAGCCGGCGATCGTCACGATCGCGGCGATCCACGGCGGCCTGCGCCAGAACATCATCCCCGACGACGTCCACATGTTCGGGACGGTCCGCACGTTCGACGAGGACCTGCGCGATGAGGTCCACCAGCGCATCGAGGACACCGCCGAGCACATCGCGCGCGGCTGCCGCTGCGAGGCCGACGTGCGGATCCGCCGCGGCTACCCGGTGACGGTCAACCACGAAGGCCTGACCGCGTGGGCCGAGCCGCGGCTCAAGCGCGTCGCGGGCGAGCGCGCGATCCTGGTGCCCAAGATCACCGGTGCCGAGGACTTCTCGTACTTCCAGCAGCGCATTCCGGGCTTCTTCTACTTCATCGGCATCACGCCGCCGGACAAGAATCCGGCCCACGCGCCGGCCAACCACTCACCGCGTTTTTACGTCGATGAGGACGGCCTACCGATCGCGCTGCGATCGCTGGCCAGTCTCGCCGCGGGCTACCTGGCGGCCCCGATGCCCGAGAAGATGCCCGACAAGGCCACTTCGTAGTCGCGAGTCACTTCGGCGGGGTCTTCGACGGATCGTCCTTCGGATCGACATAGTCGATCTGGAACGGACCCATCGCCGAGACCTCGACGATGCTCTCCTTCGTGCTGAACGCGAAGTGATGCATCTTGGCCGGCATGCTCACGAACGAGCCGGCCGGCATCGCCTTGGCCTTCGTATCCAGCTTGTCACCCATGCCGAACGCGACCGAGCCCGAGACGATGGTCACGTTCTCGTCGGTCGGGTGGCTGTGCGGCATGATCTTGTAGTTCGCGGGCACCTTGAGGCGCACGATGAACAGCCCCGGCTTCGACGGATCGCCGTACATCACGGCAAACTTCGCGCCCTTGTTGAAGACCGGCGGCGCGTCGCCCCACTTGATGCCATCCGGCGCCGTGGCCGTGTGCTCGCCCTCGCTGCGGGCGGGGCTCGCGAACGCCACGATGGCGAGTCCAATGGTCCCCAACATCATGCTTGTCGTCTTCATGGTTCTCCTGACGGATTCGTGGTTCTTGCGGGAGCAATCCTCGCGCAACGCATTTTTTCCTCCGGCGCAAGAACGATGTCAATCATTGGCCCGGGACAAATAGAAAATGTGACCAAGGTCCCGCGCCGCGAATCGCGTTGCTGGGCGAGGAAGACCGACGGTGCGCGCCACCGGTTATTCATTGTCGCTCTTGTTCAGAGCACTGCGACTATCGTGTCGCGAAACGCGGCACGCTTTGAATAACAGCCCACCTGGATCGTCCTGATACGACGCTGACTACGGTTCGTCGTCTCGGTAGGCGCTGAGGTCGATATCGTAGCGCTTGGCCCAGCGGTAGATCTGCTGGCGGTCCTTGCTGCGCGTGAGGACCTTGATCACCGCCTCGCGGCCCAGGCCCCGCTGCTCGGCGCGGTACACCACGCCGTAGCCGCCCTCGCCGAGCTTCTCGCCGACCGTGAAGTCGCCGAGCGTCCGGTGCGTCAGCGGTGCGCGGTCGCGCATGCTCAGGACCGAGTGGGCATCTCGACCAGCAGCAGCCGGTCCCAGGCGGGCTCGATCTCCGACGACGCTGCGTGGAGCACGAGCGCGACGCCGCCCGCGCCGGTCAGCAGCGAGGCATCGGGCACCATCTTCCGCTTACCGTCGTCGTCGGGCATGTTGGCCGGGAAGCCGGCGAGCGGCAGGCCGCTTCGCATCGCGAGCGTGTGGTCGATCCATGTCACCGCGGCCTCGCGCAGCGCGGGCTCGCCGGTCGCCTGCGCCATGCGGTTGAACAGGTGCGCGATGCCGGCGGCGCCGTGGCAGATGCCGGCGTCGCTGATGAACGCTTGCGGGAGGGTCCGCCCCGCGCAATCGAGCGCGATCGCGAGCCCCTCGCGGCGCGCCTCGTCGTGGTCCAGCGCGATGCCGGCGCCGAGCAGCGCGGCCGCGACGCCGAGGTCGCCGTAGCACCAGGCGAGCCGGGTCGAGGGCTCGTGATCGGCCGGCTGCCAGGCGACAAAACGGCCGCGCGCGCGAGCCGGCGAGCCATCGAGCAAGCGGCGCAGCGCGCTGTCGAGCACGGCGCGCGAGCGCTCGGGCTCGAAGCCGCGGTTGCAGAACTGCGCGAGCACCGCGATCACGCCCGGGATGCCGTGCGCGAGGCCGAGGTTGACGTAGCCCTCGGGCGCGCTCTCGCGCTGGTGCGCGGGCAAGAGCTCGGGCGCCGTGAGCCAGTCGCGCGCGACGTACGCCTCGAGCCCGCCGACCACCGCGCTCGCGAGAGGCGCGCCGGCGTCGCCGCGCTCGAGCGCGTACACGCCGAAGCCGACCAGGCCGCTGATCAGATCGTAGTCGCGTGTCCAGTCCCCGAGCTGGCGCACGAGCACCTCGTCGATCGCCTTGCACGCGGCGTCGGCGTCCTCGCCGCTGGCGTGATGAGACACCGTCCACCCGATCCGGGCAGCGCCACCGTACAGCGACGGCGTGCCGCCCGCCTGCGCGAGCAGCTCGATCGCCGCGATCAGCGCCTCGCCCGCGCGGTCATCGGGATCGGGGACCGCACCGTCGGCGTCGAGGTAGCTGCGGAACACCGCATAGTCGACGAGGTCACTGTGATGCTCGCGCGGATGCGCGTCGACCGCCGCCGCGATCTCGGCCAGGACCGGTGCAACGCGCGCACGCTCGATGATCGGAGTCCACGTCATCGCCCTGGGCGTAGCACGATCGGAGGCGCCCGATCACGCGGCGAGCGCCGCGCCGCTAGTGCGCCTGGTAGTTCTGGTAAACGGTGGGAGAAGCTGGCTGCTCGGCGGCGGGCGTCGCGGCCGGATTGCGCTTGTAGTCGACCTTGGCCTTGTAGGCGCGCGCGCCGGTGTTGACCACGGTCTCCGCGGCCTCGGTGTCGTACGACTTCTGCTCGGCGGCCTTGTCGGCGTCGGCCATGAACGCCTTGACGTCGCCGGCGCTCGGCGGCGCCGCATCCTTCCTGGCGACGACGTCGATCGCCTCGGTCAGGTACGAGCGCACGAGCTTGGTCTCCAGCTTCTTGAACAGCGACGGCGAGCCGAACAGGTCGACGGTGGCGACCGCGCCGTTGATCGCCACGGCAAAGCCGACCATGCGCTCGCGGTCGGCGGCGGGGAGCCGCGCGATCGCTGCCTCGACCTGCTTCTCCATCGTGGCGAGCGTGCCGTCGGACTGCTGCTGCGCGACACGCCGATAGGTATCCGATGCGCTCGTGGTCTTGCGCTGCACGTTCTTGGCCGCGACCTCGTTCCACACGTCGCGCTGGGCGGCGTAGCTGGCGCGACCGCGCAGCCGGCCGTGGGCGAGCGCCTTGCCGGTGGTGAAGTCCTTGGTCGTGCCGTCCCAGCGACCGTGCTCCACGCAGTACACGGGTACCGCCTGGGTGGTCTTGGCCGGGATCACGGTGTTGCGGCCGATGATGCGGTCCTGCTTGCCGCCGAGGATGACCTCGCCCGCGAGGATGAACACCGGGTGATCGGCCTGGTTGACGAACGTGAGGCTGTTGACGCTGCCCTCGGCGATCTCGCGGATCTGCACCTGCTTGGCGGCCATCGCTTCGTCGAGGACGAGCAGGCCGTCGTCCTGGGCAGCCGCAAGGCCGGCGGCCGTCGCGACGATCGGCGTGAGCGACAGGCTATCGACCCGGATCGGCTCGAGCAGCGTGCGCTCGGCCAGGGCATCCTTGGCGGCGGCCTGCGGCGTCTTGGGCGGTTCGGCGAGGGCGGTGGCGGTGGCAAACGGGATCGCGAGTAGACCGATGGCGTGGCGCATGGGACCTCCCGGCGGTTGGAACGTCCGGGGGACACGCGCGGTCTATCGCACGTTGCGGCGCACGTTGCGGCGCCCGTTGCGGCGCACGTTGCGGCGCTGCTACGCGCCGTCAAAAGTGCCGCGGCGCGCCGCTACTTCTTGGCGGCTTCGGCCTTGGCCTTGGCGGCCTTGGCGAGCAGCTCTTCGGTGATGTTGCTCGGGGTCTCGGCGTACCTCGCAAACTCCATCGTGAACTCGGCCTTGCCCTGGGTCGAGCTGCGCAGCGGCGTCGAGTAACCGAACATCTCGGCGAGCGGCACCTCGGCATCGACCCGGCACATGCCGTCTTCCTCGGTCGAGCCGATGACCACGCCGCGCCGCTGCATGATCGTCGACAGGATGTTGCCCGAGTACTCCGCCGGACCCTCGACCGACAGCTTCATGATCGGCTCGAGGATCTTGGGCCGCGCGCGCGGGAAGAAGTCGCGGAACGCGCCGCGCGCTGCTTCCTGGAACGCGATGTCGCTCGAGTCGACCGCGTGCGACTGACCGTCGTTGATCGTCACCTTGAGGCCGACCACCGGCACGCCGAGCCGCGGGCTCTTGGCCAGCATCGACTTGAAGCCCTTCTCGCACGACGGGATGAACTCGCGCGGGATCGAGCCGCCGCGGATCTCGTCGTTGAACTCGAACTCGCCCTCGAACGGCTCGGCGAACCCGGCGACGCGGCCGTACTGGCCCGAGCCACCGGTCTGCTTCTTGTGGGTGTAGTTGAACTCGGTCTTGGCGCTGATCGTCTCGCGGTACGCGACCTGGGGCGGCGAGGTGATCACCTCGGCCTTGTACTCGCGCTTCATGCGCTCGATGTAGACGTCCAGGTGGAGCTCGCCCATGCCGGCGATGATCGTCTCGCTCGATTCCGGATCGACCCAGCACTTGAACGTGGGGTCTTCCTTGGTGAACCGGTTGAGCGCCTTGGACATGTTGATCTCGGCGCCCGAGTCCTTGGGCTTGATCGCGACCGAGATCACCGTCGAGGGCACGAACATCGACGTCATGGCCAGGTTGACCGTGCCGTCGGTGAACGTGTCGCCCGAGTTGCAGTCGACGCCGAAGATCGCGCAGATGTCTCCCGCGCCGGCCCCGGTGATCTCTTCCTTGTCGTCGGAGTGCATCCGGACGAGCCGGCCGACCTTGACCTTCTTGCCGTTGCGCGTGTTGACGACGAAGTCGTCCTTGTTGATCTGGCCCTGGTAGACGCGGACGTAGGTCAGCTGGCCATACCGCCCGTCCTCGAGCTTGAACGCCAGCATGACGAGCGGCTTGTCCGGGTTGGACTCCAGGACCACCGGCTCCTCGGCCTTGTCGAGGTCCAGCGCGATGTTCTCGACCTCGCGCGGATCGGGCAGGAAGTTGCACACGCCGTCGAGCAGGAGCTGAACGCCCTTGTTGCCGAGCGCCGAGCCGCACATCACCGGCGTGCACTTGAGCGCGATCGTGGCGGTGCGCAGCGACTTGCGGATCAGCTCGGGGGTGACCTTGTCCTCGAGCATCGCCTCGGTGAGCTCATCCGAGACCAGCGACAGGTTGTCGAGCATCTCGTGGCGCATCGTCTCGGCCTGCTCGACGAGCTCGGCCGGGATCGGTCCGCGCTCGATGGTCTCGCCGTTGTCGCCGTAGAACTTGAACGCCACCATCTCGATCAGATCGACCACGCCCTCGAGCTTGTCCTCGAGGCCGATCGGCATCTGGATCATCACCGGATGGAGCTTGAGCTTGTCGCGCAGCTGATCGCGTACGCGGTACGGGTTGGCGCCCGTGCGGTCGAGCTTGTTGACGAACGCGATGCGCGGCACCTTGTAGCGCCGCATCTGGCGGTCGACCGTGTAGCTCTGCGACTGCACGCCGGCGACGCCGCACAGCACCATGATCGCGCCGTCGAGGACGCGCAGCGAGCGCTCGACCTCGATCGTGAAGTCGACGTGGCCCGGGGTGTCGATGATGTTGATGTGGTGCTGGGCCTTGATCGGGGAACCCGGCACCGGCATGACGCCCTTGGCTTTCTCGCTGGGCGGCCACTGACAGAACGTCGCCGCGGACTGGATCGTGATGCCGCGCTCGCGTTCGAGCTCCATCGAGTCCATCTTGGCGCCGACACCGTCCTTTCCCTTGACCTCGTGGATCGCGTGGATGCGGGCGGTGTAATAAAGGATTCGCTCGGTCAGTGTGGTCTTCCCACTGTCGATGTGAGCCGAGATGCCGATGTTGCGGACTTTGGACAGATCGCTGAGCACGAAACGTTCTCCTTAGGCTCCGAGGAGCCAGCCGGATGCCAGATAAAGCCGCGGGATTGCTACCAATGAACCGGGCCAGACGCAAGTGTACAGTGGGCACAACCGACCCCACGGCGATGTGATTGGTTTTCAAGAAGTTGGTGGCTCGTGTTTGCTAGGCTTTCGGCTGGGTGGAGCACCTCGACGACAACGCCGCCAGCGAGTTCGTCTCCGGCACGCTGCCACCGTCGGCGATGGGCCGCGTCGAGGGTCACCTCGCTCGCTGCCGCGAGTGCCGCGCGCTGGTCGCCGCGCTCGCGGTCAACGCCGGCGAGGACTCGAACGCGGCGACGTTCCGCCACGAGCGGGTCTCGGCGTCGCAGGCCGGCGAGCTGCCGCGCCCGACGCTGTCGGTCGGCGACCGGGTCGGCCGCTACCTGGTGCTGTCGTCGATCGGCGCGGGCGGCATGGGCGTCGTCTTCGGCGCCTATGACCCACAGCTCGACCGCAAGATCGCGCTCAAGCTCCTGCGCTCGGGGCTGGCGGTCTCGAGCAAGGACGCGCGGACCCGCCTGCGGCGCGAGGCCCAGGCGATCGCCCAGCTCTCGCACCCCAACGTGGTCTCGGTCTTTGACGTCGGCACCACCGTCGAGGGCGACCTCTACATCGCGATGGAGTTCGTCGAGGGCGACACGCTGACCCACTGGCTGCGCAAGTACCCGCGGACCTGGCGCGAGATCATCGATGTGTTCCTCCAGGCGGCGCGCGGGCTGCACTCGGCGCACCGGGTGGGCCTGCTGCACCGCGACTTCAAGCCCGACAACGTGCTGGTCGGCGGCGACGGCCGGGTCCGCGTGACCGATTTCGGGCTCGCGCGCTCGCTGCTCGCCCCCGACGAGGTGGCCCAGCCCAAAGTGGTGATCACGGCGCTCAACCAGGCGCTGACCGTGACCGGCACGGTGCTCGGCACGCCGCGCTACATGCCGCCCGAGCAGCTGACCGGCCCCGACCTCGACGAGCGCAGCGACCAGTTCAGCTTCTGCGTCGCGCTCTACGAGGCGCTGTACGGCAGCCACCCGCTGCCCGACGGCACCTCGGCGGCGATGATCGACCACGGCGCGCGGGCGCATCCGCCGCCCGAGGGCACCCGCATCCCGCCCGCGATCGGGCGCGCGGTGCTGCGCGGCCTCGAGCGCGACCGCGCCCGGCGCTTTCCCTCGATGGGCACGCTGATCGACGAGCTGGTGCCCCGGCCGCGGCGCTCGCCGCTGCGGTTCGCGGGCCTGGGCATCGGCGCGGTCCTGCTCGTCGGCGGGACCACGACCGCGCTCGTGGTGCAGCAGCAGCGCGCGCCGGCGCCGCCGAGCGAGAACCAGCAGGCCAGCGACAAGCTGCATCACCTCGAGCAGCAGATCGCATCGCTCGAGGGCGAACGCAAGCGGCTGGTGGCGCTGCTCGTCCAGGCCGGCGTCGATCAGGAGACCAACCGGCAGCTGCGCGAGGAGCTCCAGCAGAAGGACGCCGAGATCCACGAGCTCAAGCAGGCCGTCGCCGAGCTCAAGGCGTCGAACACCAAGCTGGTCGACGAGGTCAAGAAGTCGCGCGTGGCGACCAGCCAGACCGTGCGGATCAACAAGGCGCTCGCCGCGGCGCAGAGCCCGATCGAGGGCTGCTTCCGCGAGTGGGCCGAGCGCGCCGAGGTCGCCGAGGCCACGCTCGTGGTCGGTCTCACCGTCGCACCCAACGGCGTGGGCACGATGGCGACCATCGTCAGCACGCCCGACGATCACCCCGATCCGCCGGGCGCCGACGGCGTGTCTGGAAAGAGCGCGCTCGAGATGTGCGTGTCCGAGCAGGTCACGCGCGTGCGTTTTCCGTCGGGCGCCGACCGGCTCGACCTCGAGGTCATCATCGAGTGGTCGCCCACCATGGTGAAGCTGTCCTCCAACGTGGTTCATCATCAGCGGGTGCCGGCGGGTCAGATCGAGCTAGAATAGCCTGTCAGCACATGTGCCAGCTCAACGTGACGTTTCCTGCTGACGTATCTCGCAGGCATGTAGTATTCGCGTGGTGATGCTCCGGCCGTCCTCGCGCGTGGTCCTCGGCCTTTTGCTGTCCGTCCTCGCGAGCGCGCCGGTCTGGGCCGAGCCGACGGCGCCTCCGCCGCCTGGATCGACCACGATCGACGGTCTGCCCGGCCGCCGGGTCGCCATCGATACGCCGCTGGACCACTACGCGACGCCCTACGCGCAGGTCTCGCCGATCATCTACCTCGATCGTTGCGTCGGCAACTGCGTGGTCAACCGCGGCACCAACGACGCCCGGATCAATTCGTCGTCGATCCCGATGGTGTCGACCGCGACGATCAAAGAATTCCGCAACAGCGCCGACCCGCCGCAGACGGGCGCGGACGCCGACGCCGAGTGGAACGCGGTCGTGCAGTGCGTGAGAGAGGTCTACTCGCCCTACAACGTCATGGTCACCGACCAGCTGCCCACGGGCAGCCAGGCCTTTCACAAGGCGATCGTCGCCGGCAACCCGGGCGACATCGGCTTTGGCGCGGACATCCTCGGCGTGGCGCCGCTGTCGAGCGACTGCAGCGCGATCGACAACGTGATCTCGTTCACGTTTGCCAACAGCCACCCGGGCATGCTGTCCACGGCGAACGAGCGCGTGCTGGCGATCTGCTGGACCGCCGCGCAGGAGAGCGCGCACGCCTACGGCCTCGATCACGAGTTCCAGTTCACCGACATCACGGCGCTGACGCCGAACAACGGCTCGGCGTGCAACGACCCGATGACCTATCGCACCGATTGCGGCGGTCAGAAATTCTTCCGCAACGCGTCCGCCAAGTGCGGCGAGACCGGCATGCCGCGGGCCTGCAAGTGCGGCGCGACCCAGAACTCGCACCTCAAGATCCTCTCCGTGTTTGGCGCAGGCACACCGATCACCGGCAACCCGACGATCGCGCTCACCGATCCCGCCGCGGGCGGCGCGCTGAGCCGCGGCGTGTCGGCGATGGCGGGCTCCCAGCGCGGCGTGTCGCGCGTCGAGCTCTACCTCAATGGCTACAAGTGGACCGAGATCCCGGGCGCCCAGTTCGGCGTCAAGGGCCAACCGGCGCCGAGCCCGTACACCGCGCTGGTCCCCAACGAGCTGCCCAACTCGATCGTCGACGTCAAGATGATCGCCTACGACGACCTCGGCGCTATGACCGAGTCTACGGTCATCACGGTCACCAAGGGCGCACCATGCGAGAGCGCGTCGACCTGCGCCACGGGCCAGAAGTGCGAGGCCGGCAAGTGCTTCTGGGATCCGCCGGCGGGCGAGGTCGGCGACTCGTGCAGCTTCGCGCAGTTCTGCAAGACCGGCATCTGCACCGGCACCTCGGACCAGCAGATCTGCACGCAGAGCTGCATCCCGGGCGTCGCCGACAGCTGCCCGTCGGAGCTCGAGTGCGTGATGCAGAGCGCCAACGCGGGCGTGTGCTTCTTTCCGACGACCGGCGGCTGTTGCAGCGTCGACCGCAGCGACCGCGCCTGGTGGGTCCAGCTCGCGCTCGCGGCTGCCGTCCTCGGCTACGTGGGCCGGCGGCGCCGGCGCCGCTGAGCCGCCGCGCGACGCCGCACTGGTAACCAAGGGTCGTACAGAGCGCAGCGGGCTTGCGTTCGCAATCCGCAAGAGACGACCATAGCGCGCGATGCCACGCTTTCTGTCGAGCCTGCTGGTGTGCGCTGTGATCGGTGTGTCTGTCCCGGCGCGCGCCGAAACCACCGCGACCACGTCGATCGCGCAGCTGATGGTCCTCGAGCCGGGCGACGCGAGCTACAAGCTGTTTCACGGCGCCGTGTGGCTCGACCACGACAAGGCGACGTGGAACTACCGCTGGGGCGGCCTGCAGTGCAAGGGCCGCGAGCTGTCGGACACCAGCATCCAGCTGCTGTTCGCCGCGTTCCGCTCCGAATACCAGGTCACCCTCGAGTACGTCGTGACCGACTACAAGGGCAAGCCCTTCCGCTGCGTCACCGGTCTCACGATCTCGAAATCCTAGCCCGAGCCCGACCCCGACCCCGACCCGGCCGCGTCCGGTGCGTCGACCCGGATCTGCGCCGGCCCGATCGTATCGCGGGCCGCCTTGGCGCAGCTGCGGATCATGTCGTTGTCGACGTTGCTCGGTCCGCCGCGCACCTGCAGGATGCAGCGCGTGTCCTCGTCGATGAACTGGTAGACCTTCACGTCATCGGCGCCGACCGCCACGATGTGCACGCATGCGTAGCTGCCGAGCGTGTCGTCGTCCTGGTCCTTGCGTTCCTTGCAGCCCGCGCGGAACCGATCGGCGTCTGCGATCACCGAGCAGTACGCGGTGACGTTGCACAGCTCGTCGCCCGGCAGCACCCCGAGCTTGCCGGCCTTCTTGATCAGCGCCTTCTGCTCGGCCTCGTTGGGCCGCTTGCCGCCGCGCACCAGCGAGCAGGACGCCGACGAGTCGCGATCGTTCTTGGTCACCTCCTTGACCACCACCCCCTCCTTTTCCCCGAGCGCCGTCTGGAACGCCGAGGCGTCGATCAGCTGGGTGCACGGCACGTGCGCCTGGCCGGGCACCGGCGTCGCCATCTTCTTGGCGGGAGCCTGCACCTGCTTGGCTTTCTGCTCGGCCTCCGCCGCTCGCCGAGCCTCTTCTGCCCCGGCCTTCTCGCTGTTGCCGCAGGCGGCGGCCCCGGCGAGCACGAGGCCAAGGACGATGGCGCGACGCATGACTGCGAACCTAACACGGCACCGCGACTGCGAAAGCAATCGCCCGGCGGCGACTTGAGCGAACGGCGGACCTGGGGCAAAGTTCGAGACCGTCCCGTCTCCGAGGGTCCGCGCCCATAGTTCAGTTGGATGAGAACAACCGCCTTCTAAGCGGTAGGTCGCAGGTTCGATCCCTGCTGGGCGCGCTGGCACAATCACTGCTGTAGCCAAGCCTATGGCCGAGCATGCCATGGAGAACAAGCCGATCATCGAGAGCCTCGGTGGGCGCCCGCGCGCGAGTGTGCCCGTGCCGCGCAAGGGCGGAAAGGTGCGGCGCTTCTTCGTGCAGCTCTATCGCGAGCTGCTGAACGACAACATCACGGACATCGGCGCGATGATGGCCTACTACGCGATCCTCTCGCTGTTCCCGATGATGCTGTTCGTCGTGACGCTGGCGCTCCTCGTGCTGCCCGAGGAGACCGTGCTGCAGGGCCTCGCCATGGCGACCCAGGCGATGCCCGCCGCACCCTCCGAGGTCCTCACGACCCAGGTCACCGCCCTCATGAAGGGCGCCCATGCCGGGTTCGCCATCGGCGGCGCCGCGCTCGCACTGTGGGGTGCCTCACGCGGAGTCAGCTCGCTGATGGGTGCGCTCAACGCGATGTTCAACAAGCGCGAGACGCGGGCCTGGTGGTTGCGCCAGGTCATCGCGATCGCCGTTACCCTCGGCGTGGCGATCCTTGTGGTCGTCGCGCTCGCCCTGCTCGTCATCGGTCCGGTGGCCGGCCACTGGCTCACCGACCGGTTCGGACTGACCGCCGCGTTCGACCTGACGTGGGACATCGGACGCTGGGTCGGCGCGGGGCTGCTCCTCATGGTCGTGTGGGCCGTCCTCTACAAGTTCCTCCCCAACACCAAGGCGCCGTTTCGCATCTTCACTCCCGGCGCCATCGTCGGTGTGGCGCTGTGGCTCGGCATCTCCTATGGCTTCGGCCTCTACCTCAGCCACTTCAACAGCTACGCGACGACCTACGGCGCGCTCGGCGGCGGTATCATTTTTCTGACCTGGCTGTGGCTGTCCAACATCGCCCTGTTGTTCGGCGCAGAGATCAACGACGTCCTGGCCGACCTCCGCAAGGACAAGAGCCCCGCAGCGGCTGTGCTCGCCGAGCACAACGACGCGCACTGAGCGAACCATCCGATTGCGCCACGCTTCGGCGCGCGGAGTGGTAACGACGAAATCGCTGTGGTCTGCCTCACGTCGAGCGGCGCGGCTCACTGCGCGCGCGCGTGTTCTCGTCAGTCGCTTGTCGCTTATCGTCGAGCGACGTGCCTATACTGCGGCCGAAAATTAGGAGAGATTCCATGCGCGAGCTATTGGCTGCTTCACGCGTCTCGGGCGTTTCCGGCCTTTTCGCCGCTGCGCTAGTTGTGCTGTGCAGCGCCTGTAAACCCGATCTGCCGCAGACTCCGACGGAGAAGGTCGTCACCGCGGTCTTCGACCCGACGACGGCGACGATCCCGCTGCCAAACGATCTGGTCTTCCCGCCGTTCAACTCCGACCCCAACAGCGTGTGCCCGCCGGGATCGACCCCGCCGAGTGGCAGCACCTCGGCGTGCGCCCAGGCCGAGCTGCTCGCGAGCTTCAATCTCGCGTTCCCCAGCGACCAGGAAGTCGCGATCACGATCGACTTCAGCCAGGTCGACCTCCACAGCAACGGGGTCCAGAGCAGCGGACCGCCCGAGCTCGATTTCGCGAGCTTCACGCCGACGACCTTCTTTGTCGCCACGGTGAATGCCACCGCCAGCGGGCCGACCGTGACCGTGGTCCCGACCGAGCCGCCGACCGCGGCGGACTACGCCAGATTCCCCGACCACGGCACGCTCACCATCCACAACAAGGGCCACCTGCCATGGGCGCCCGGCAGGTACGCCGTGCTTCTGCGCGGCGGCGCCGACGGCGTCAAGACCACGGATGGCACGCCGGTCGCTGCGTCGCAGATCTTCGCCCTCATCGCCCAGGGCAAGGACCTCACCGACCCGGCGAACCTCGGCCTGCTGCGCGCCCAGACCGGCTCGCTCGAGGCCGCGCTCGCGCAGGGCGCGCAGCTCAACGCCCTCATCAACGCGCTCTACAAGCCCGTCGCGTTCGTCGCCGCGGACACGAAGTTCCCGCACGAGGAGCTCGCCATCGCGTCCACGTTCACGATCAACAACGCCACGTCCGTTGTCGTCGACGCGGCGCGCGGCGTCGTCCCGCTGCCGATCGACCTCCTGCGCGACCCGCGCAACGGCAAGATCTCGGCGCTGGCGGCGTGCACGTTCGCCGGCTCGAAGCTGGCGGCTGACGGCACGTGCCCCAGTGCTGCCGCGGGCGGCTTCCAGGCCCTCGATGGCTTCGCCACCACGGGCATGATCCTCGCCCAGACCTCGGACCTCGTCCTCGCGAACACCGTCAAGGACGGCGTCTTCCTCTACGACATCAGCACCCCCAGCGCGCCGGTCCAGGTCCCGGTCGCCAACCTCGTCTACGAGCCGTGCGAGCTCACCGTGAACGCGACGAACGGCATGTCGGGTTGCACCGCGCCCACCTCGCCGGCCAACGTCGCCCCGGCCATCGCGCTGCAGCCCGCGGGCGCCACGGCGGGCGACACCTCGTCGGTGTTCCGCTCCAGGCCGCTCAAGGACGCCACCGACTACGCGGTCGTCATCACCAGCGCGGTCCACGACAAGGGCAACCGGCCGCTCGGTCCGGGCACCGTGGGCAGCATCCTGCGGTTCAAGAACCCGATCCTCGTCGGCGGCAAGTCGGCGCTCCAGGGCGTCGATGACGGCACGGCCGCCGGGCTCGAGAAGATGCGCCTCCAGCTCCAGCCCGTGCTCGCCAAGCTCCCCACCGGCGTCCAGAACACGCTCGTGATGGCGTACACCTTCCGCACACAGACCATCCTGAGCCAGGCGCTCGGCCTCTCGGCGCTGCCTTACAGCCCCGCGGTGCAGCCGCAGGTCCCGCTGCCGGTGGCGGACTCACCGACGTTCTTCATGGCGCCGATCGACGCGTTCCACAAGTGGGGCGTCGACACTGCCGTGGTTCCCTCGAGCAACATCGACGAGATCCTCGAGGTCGACATCGAGACCTTCAACGCGCTCGACCCGATCACAGGCGCCTTCATGTCGGATCCGACCAAGGCGCTCAAGGAGAAGATCCACGTCCTCATCGCGACACCGAAGGTAGGGCCTACCCCGGCGGTCGAGTGCCTCGGCGGCGGCGGGCCGAAGTGCTCGCCCATGGTGGTCTTCCGCCACGGCCTCGGCAGCGGGCGCGGCGCCATGCTGACCGTCGCCGACAGCTTTGCCGCGGCCGGCTTGACCACCGTCGCGATCGACGCCGCCAAGCACGGCGATCGGGCGTTCTGCACCTCCGGACCCGCGAGCGCGACCAACGGCTGCGTCGGCGGTGACGCGTGCATGACCCTGCTGCCGCCGGGCGCGCAAGGTGACGAGCACCCGCCAGGGGCATGCCCCAGGGGCTTCATCAAGCGCCCGATCAGTCCTACCTGCGCGCAGAACCCGAGCCCGTGCCCGGGGCCGATCACCGACGGTACGCCGCTGGTGTCCGGCAACTACCTCACGAGCGCCAACCTGTTCCGCACGCGCGATACGCTCCGCCAGGATCTGATCGACGAGTCGCAGCTCGTCCGCGCCATCGCGTTCGTCCCCACCGCCCCCGGCCTGACCGGCCACCTGGTGTTCGACCACATGGCGTTGCACAGCGGCATCGTGATCGACCCGGGAAAGATCTACTACGCGGGCCAATCGCTCGGCGCGATCCAGGGCGCGGTCAACGTGGCCACCAATCCGCGCATCAGCAAGGCGGTGCTCAACGTCGGCGGCGGCACCATCAGCGATATCTTCACCAACTCGCCCGCGTTCACCGCGGGGACCGACGCGCTGCTCGCGTCGCTCGGCATCCAGCGCGGTACGCCGGCGTTCCTGCAGTTCCTGGTCGTGTCCAAGACCGTCCTCGACCCGGCAGACCCGATCAACTTCGTCGGCCACCTGACCAATGAGCAGGACATGCTGCCCAACCTGCTGAGCACGACTGGCCCGAAGCCACAATTGCCCAAGGCGATCCTGAGTCAGATGGCCAATTGCGACTTTGTGGTTCCGAACGCATTCGGACTGCTGTTTGCGAGCAACCTGTACGCGGACAATGACCCCCAGGTGCCGCTGCCCGCTGCGGCGTCGTTCTTCGCGCCAGGCCTGCGAGGTCCCTTCCAGCTGTTCGTGGGCGCCGGGTTCGATCCTCGCCCCACCGGCACGCCGTTTGGCACGTGTCCACCACCGCCAACCCCGGCGCAACCGATTCCCACACCACCCGCCGTGGGTCACGGCTTCCTGACCGACTGGGCCATCTCGGGTATGACGCAAAACGCCCAGACCGACGCCGCGGCCTTCCTCGCTTCCGACACCCTACCCCTCGTGCTTCAGCACCAGTAATCCAAAGGCTTATCCATGCGCTCACTGATCATTGCAGTAACGACTCTGGCGCCGGCGTCGGCCATGGCGGGTGGTTATCTGGTGCCGAGCGCGGCGCCGCGCGAGGTCGGCCTCGGACAGGCCGCGACCGCCGCGCAGGACGGGCCCGAGGCCGTCCTCCTCAACACTGCAGCCCTTGCAGGTCAGGACGGCTTCGCTGCCGGCTTCGGCGGCGAGGTGCTCAACAACCGTACCGAATGGTCCGATCCGATGCTCGGCTCCGCCAAGCAGTCGCAGACCAACACCCCGATCGGCATCGCAGCCTCGTACGGCGCCAGGCTCGACAACGGCATGGGCTGGGGCGTCGGCGTCGGCTTCGGTACCCCCGCCGGCGGCTCGCTGGGCTGGCCCAAGGGCTGGCCCGGACAGGAGGTCATCCTGTCGGTCGATCAGAAGGTCTTCGGTTTCGGTGGTGGCGTCGCGTTCCAGCCGCTGCCGTTCCTCAAGCTCGGCGCCAGCTACGTGCGCTTCCAGGCGACCGAGGAGCTGCACCAGTCGCTCAACTTCCTCGACCACTTCGCCGACGCCGGGATCGCGCTCTCGGGCGGCGCGAACAGCTTCGGCCTCGCGACCGAGCTGAGCGTGCCGACCGTTCCGCTCAAGATCGGCGCGACGTTTTCCTACCGCGCCAAGATCCCGCTCGAGGGCGATGCCCACTTCGAGGGCGTGCCGCCGGGCTTTCAGACCTTGCTCCACGACCAGACGGTCACCGAGGAGCTGATCATCCCCAGCGTGTTCACCGTCGGCGCAGCCTACGAGGCGATGCCGGGCTTCAAGCTGATGGCGAACTACGAGCTCGAGAACTGGAGCATCTACCACGCAGACGTGTTCAAGGGCGGCGACGGTGAGTTCAACGTCCGCGTCCCGCGCAACTACAAGGATGCGCACGTCATCCGCGCCGCGGGCGAGTACGCCCGGCTGCCGTTCATGCAGGAGCTGACCCTGCGCGCGGGCGTGTTGCGCAGCATCTCGGACCAGCCGAAGGACACGATCTCGCCTTCGCTCACCGATGCCAGCAGCTGGGCGATCTCGCTCGGCGGCGGCTACGACATCATGCCCAACCTGCGCGTCGACGTCGGCTACCAGCACGCGTTCTTCGACAAGGTGACCGCCGAGCCCGGCAGCGAGGCCTTCCCCGGCAGCTACAAGACCAACGTCGACATCGTCTCGGTCGGCATCAGCTGGCGGATGGCCATGAAGCCGATGGCGCCCGTCGAGTAGCTCATCGGCTCATCGGCGCGTCGGGATGTCGTCGCCAGCGTCGACGGGCGCCGGGCTCGGCGCGTCCGACTTTGCCGCCGGGGTTCGTGGGATCGTCGGGCCGCGCTCGGTCGGCGGGCGCCGCCGTGTGGGCTTGCTGGCAACCGGTCGGGTGGGCCATCGCGCGCCTTGCACCAGCTGGGTCACGCTGGGCCCGAGGTTCCATGACTTCACATCGTCGCTGTTACCGGCGATGCCGTCGGGGCCAGTGGAGATGGCGCCCATGATCTGATCCGCCGGCTGGTCGGTGCACGTGAGCTCGATCGGATGGCCCCATGGATCGAGGGAGGCGATGCCGAGCGTGACCGCGTCGGGGCAGGGCTTGCCGATGTGGCTGCGCGACCATTCGGCCACGCGGCCGAGGAGGGCGCTCATCTGGATGACGAGCACGGCGTGCGGGTCGGGCGCGTGGGGCTGAGAGATGGGCGGGGTTGCCGGGGCGGTGGGTGCCGCAGGTGGCGTTACCGCAGTTGGCGTTGCCGCAGGTGGCGTTGCCGCAGGTGGGTCAGCCGGCGTCGGGTGCAGCCGGATGGCAGCCAGGCTGCCGACCAGGCTGCCGACGGCGATGGCGCACAGCACAGCGATCGTCATGCCGCGACCCATGCATTCGCCACGATCGTAGCTGTCACGGCAGGTGTCAACTGTGACAGCGGTGACGGCTCAGACCAGCTTGGGCTCGATGAGCTCGATGCGACGCCAGGCGCCGGAGCGGAAGCGCACGGCGAGGGCCGTGGCGAGGAGCGCGATGTAGCCCACCAGGCAGAGCATGGCCCCGTTGGGCCCGCCGCCGATCGGGCCGACGACGAGGAACGCGGTTGGCATGAAGACGAGCCATGCCAGGAGGATGCGAACGGCGGCGGTCCAGGCGGTGTCGCCCGCGGCGCGCAGGGTCTCGGAGATGGTGATGCCGATGGCGTCGACGAGCTGCCAGGCGGCGCTGATGACGAGCATGGTGCTGCCGATGGCGACGAGCTGACCGGAGTGCTCGGACGCGAACAGCGAAAGCACGCGCGTGGGGGCGGCGGCATAGACGACGCCGATGATGCCCATCCACGTCATGGTGCAGAGCAGGGTGATCTTGACCTGCGGCCAGACGGCGTCGCGGTCGTTGCGGCCGATGGCCTGGCCGGCGAGGATCGCGCCCGCCGACGCCAGGCCGAACGCGGGCATGAAGGACACGGTGTTGAGGGCGATGACGGCGTTGAGGGCGGCGACGGTCTGGTCGCCCAGGTGCGCGAGCGCGCCGTTGACGAACAGCTGGAAGGCGGTGAACTCGAGGAACCAGTTGAGCCCGTTGGGGAGGCCGAAGCGCAGCACGCGGCGCAGCTCGCGCAGCGTGAGGTTGGTGGCGCGCGTCGTGGGGGCGCCGCCCCAGCGGCGCAGGAATGCGGTGAGGAGGAAGGCGAAGCCGAGGAAGCTGGCGATCACGCTGGCGAGCGCGGCGCCGCGGACGCCCATCGCCGACGCGCCGAGGTGGCCATCGATGAAGACCCAGTTGAAGAACACGGCGGTCGCCATCGTGATGAGCCCGGCGATCATCTGCATCCAGGTGTTGCCGAGGCCGCCGTACCAGTTGCCGAGGGCTTCGACCCCGACGACGGCGCCGACCGAGAGCATGCGGATGGCCATGTAGTCGGTCATCTGCGCGCGCACCTCGGGGGAGTAACCCGTGAAGGTGAGCGCCCGGCTCATGAGGGGGACGAGCGCGATCGCGAGGACGGCGGCCATGACGGCGATCGCGAGGCCGTACCACGCAAAGCGCGGCGTCTCGTCGCGGTCGCCGCGGCCGACGAGCTGGGAGACGAAGCTCTGGACGATGAAGACGGTGCCCATCGCCAGGATCTCGAAGCCGACGACGTTGAGGCCGCCGGTCGCGGTGGCGGCGATGGCCTGATAGCCGAGGTGTTTGACCTGGATCGCGTCGGCGAACGTGATCACGGACTGGCTCGCCCGCGCGAGCACCATCGGCGCGGCCAGCTGGATCAGTGTACGGAGCGGCGCGGCCGACGACACGGCAGCACACCATGGGGCGGACGACCAGATCGTGCAAGGCTTGGCGGGTGGCAAAGGCCAGGAAGCAGATCCTCGAGCTCGCCGGGCGCGAGGTGACGATCTCGAACCCCGAGAAGGTCTACTTCCCGAAGGCCGGGATCACGAAGCTCGAGCTGGTGCAGTATTACCTGGCGGTGGCGGAGGGCGCGCTGAGGGGGCTGGCGCGGCGGCCGCAGATCCTGAAGCGATTCGTCGAGGGCGCCGAGGGCGAGCCGTTCTATCAGAAGCGCGCGCCGGTGAAGCGGCCTCCGTGGGTCGACATCGCGACGTTCCGGTTTCCGTCGGGGCGGCACGCCGACGAGGTCGTGGTGAACGATGTCGCGCAGCTGGTGTACGTGGTCAACCTCGGCTGCATCGACCTCAACCCGCACGCGGTGCGCAGCGAGGACATGGACCGGCCCGACGAGCTGCGCATCGATCTGGACCCGGTGCCGGGGGTGACCTGGCCGCAGATCGTGGACGTCGCGCGCATGGCCAAGCAAGTCCTCGACGAGCACGGGCTGGTCGGCTGGCCGAAGACGAGCGGCTCGCGCGGCGCGCACATCTGGGTGCGGATCCGCCCGGCGTGGCCATTCGCCGAGGTCCGCCGCGCGGCGCTGGCCTTCGCGCGCGAGGTCGAGCGGCGCGCGCCCGACATCGCCACGGCGAAGTGGTGGAAGGAGGAGCGCCGCGGTGTGTTCCTCGACTACAACCAGAACGCGCGCGACCGCACGACGGCCAGCGCATACTCGGTCCGGCCGACGCCGGATGCGCGGGTGTCGATGCCACTGTCGTGGGACGACTTCTTTGCGAGCGACCCGCTGGCCTTCACGCTGCGCACGGTGCCGGCGATGTTCGCCGCGCACGGCGACGCGCACGCCGCGATCGATGGCGCGGTCGGATCGATCGAGTCGCTGCTGGCGCTGTCTGCGCGCCAGGAGGCGGAAGGGCAGGCGGATGCGCCGTGGCCGCCGCACTTCACCAAGCAGGAGGGCGAAGCGCCGCGCGTGGCGCCCTCGCGTGCGAAGGGGCCAGGGCGCGCAGCTGGCGCGACACCCGCGAACCGCGCCGCAGCTTCGGCGAATAGCGCCATGGTGCCGAGCAAGGCCGCTCGACCGCCGCGCGAAAAGCTCCCGGTGATCACGATCGCGCAGGCCAAGCGCAAGGTCGACGCGCTGGCCGGGCTCGAGCGCTGGAAGGCGAAGTATCCCGACGTCGTCGCCCAGCTGGCACCGGAGCATGTGCTGGTCGATGCGAACCGCGGCAAGTCGTCGGCGTGGTACCGCGTGCGGATCAACCTCAAGAACGTGCCGCCGGCCGAGCGCCCGCCACCGGAGGATCCGGATCCGAACTACGACCCCAAGACGGAGTACGCGGCCGAAATCGCTCGATGGAAGGCGCTGCACGAGGGCGCGCACGGCGGCGACGGCGACGGCGAGCGTGATGGCGAGCGCGACGGTGATGGCGAGCGCGATGGCGACGGCGAGCGTGATGGCGTGCGCGACGGCGATGGCGAGCGCGACGGTGATGGCGAGCGCGACGGTGATGGCGAGCGCGACGGCGATAGCGAAGACGCCGGGCGCGGATAGCCTCAGGGGGAACGAGAGCGAGACGAGCGGGAGACGAGCGGGGCAACGGGAGCGGACTGGCGCGGTCAGCCGCCGAAGATCTTCTGGAGCTCGAAGGCGGGCGTCTCGTCGAGCTGGTCGTAGCGGCATTCGGGCGCGGGCTTGTCGGGGCGCCAGCGCTTGAACTTGGCGGCGTGGCGGAAGCGCGTGCCCTGGAGATGCTCGAATGCGACCTCGCAGACCAGGCCGATGCGGATCGGCTCCCAGGAGAGGTCCTTGCCGCGGTTCCAGCGGCTGGTGGCACCGGGGAGGCGCTGGGCGATGTCCTGATCCTGAAACTCGGCCCACTCGCGCCATGGATGGACCTCGCGCGCGCCGTCGCGCAGCGGCTCGAGCTTCTGGGCGAGCTCGGCGCGGCCTTCGCGCGTGAATGCTGAGGTCACGCCCACGTGGTGAAGGACGCCGTCGCCATCGTAGAGCCCGAGCAGGAGCGAACCGACGAGGGTGCCCTTGCCGCCCTTGTACCAGCGGAAGCCGCCGACGACGCAGTCGGCTGTGCGCTGGTGCTTGATCTTGAGCATCACGCGCTTGCCCGGGGTGTAGGCGAGGGCCTCGGGCTTGGCGATCACGCCGTCGAGGCCGGCGCCTTCGAAGCGCTCGAACCAGTCGGCGGCGACGGTGCGGTCGCGCGTGGCGGGGGTGACGTGGACGGGCGGCTTGACGCCGGCCAGGGCGCGCTCGAGCGCGGCGCGGCGCTCGACCTGGGGCCGCTCGCGCAGATCCTCGTCGCCGAACGCGAGCAGGTCCCACGCGACGTACGACGATGGCGACTGCTCGGCGAGCATCTGCACGCGGCTGGCGGCGGGGTGGATGCGCAGGAGCAGCGCATCGAAGTCGAGGCGGCCCGCGGTGGCGATCACGACCTCACCGTCGAGCACGCAGCGGTCGGGTAGGTGCGTGCGCAGCGAGACCTCGAGCTCGGGGAAGTAGCGCCCGAGCGGCTTGAGGTCGCGGCTCTGGATGTAGACCTCGTCGCCGCTCTTGTAGACCAGGGCGCGGAAGCCGTCCCACTTCGGCTCGTAGACGAAGCCCGTGCCCTCGGTGGGCAGCTCGCTCGAGAGCTTGGCCAGCATCGGCTCGATCGGCGGCTGGAAGGGAAGCTGCAGCGTCACCGCACCACGGTACACTGGAGATCGTGCGCGCGCTGCTCGTCGCAGGCTGGATCGTCGTCGCAGTCGTGGCCGCACGTGCGTCGCACGCGGACGAGACCGCGCCGCGCCGTGCGCTGTGCGGGCGCGAGGTCCGCCACCGCGGCGCCGCGATCGACCTCGACGTGAAGGACGCGGACATCCACGACGTGTTCCGGCTGATCGCCGATGCCGCGCGCGTGAACCTGGTGATCCCCGACGACGTGACGGGGAAGGTCACGCTGCGGCTCCTGCGCGTGCCGTGGGATGCCGTCGCGTGCGCGGTGGCTGCGGTGCATCACCTGACGATCACCGTCGACGGCAATATCTTGCTGGTGATGCGGGCGCGCTGATCACGGCTGCAGGATGCCGGTGGCCGCGCCCTGGCCATCGACCAGGATCGCGAATCGGCCGACGTTGGGGATGTCGGTCGGCGGTACGACGACGGTCGCGCCGACGCGCTTGGCCTTGTCGGCCGTCTGATCGGCGCTCGCGACCTGGACGTAGGGCAGCCAGGCGTGCGGCTGCTGCGGCATCTGCTGCGCCATGATGCCGGCGCGGCTCTGGCCGCCGCTCTCGAGGAGGTGGTAGGTGCCCATTTCGCCCATGTCCATCTTCGACTCGGTGAAGCCGCCGAGCTGCGCGTAGAACTTCACCGACGCCGCGGGATCCTTCGAGGCCAGCTCGTTCCACACGAAGTGGCCCGCGGCGGGCTTGGCGGCGTCCTCGGGCTTGGTCGGCTGCCAGAGCGAGAGCGGCGCGCCGAGCGGGTCGAGGACGACCGACATCGTCGCGAAGTCGCCGACCTTGAACGGCTCCTTCATGATCTTGCCGCCCAGCGACTTGACCTTCGCCGTCGCGTCGGCGGCGCTGGGAACGAGCAGATAGGGCAGCCAGCTGGCGCCGGGGTTGGCGTCGGTCGCGGTCGAGTAACCGCCGATCGTCGTGCCGTCGGGCGCGGCGATCATCGTGTATGCGCCGTCCGGCATCGGGACGTCCTTCGTGCTCCAGCCGAACAGCTCGCCGAAGAAGCCCTGCGCTTTGCGCGCATCCTTGGAAACGTACTCGAACCACACGAAGCGGCCTGCTTGAGTCATGGGAATCTCCTGTCTGGTTTCGCCAGCGGGTCGAATGGCGAACGCTGGGATCGACAGGGACCGCGAAAAAAAGCTGCAGCCGCCGGATGCGAACGATTCTGGCTAGGTACGCAGGGGCGTAGGCTCGCCGGCGTTGACGAACGAGAGCGATACCGAGTTCAGGCAATAGCGCAGGTGGGTCGGTGGCGGGCCGTCGTCGAACACGTGGCCCAGGTGCCCATCGCAGCGCTTGCAGCGGATCTCCACGCGCGTCATGCCGTGGCTGGCGTCGGTGATCTCGGCGATGTGCTCGCGGTCGAACGGCTGGAAGAAGCTGGGCCAGCCGGTGCCGGAGTCGAACTTCGCGTCGGACTTGAAGAGCGGCAGGCCGCACAACCGACACGTGTAGACGCCCGTCTTCTTGTTATCGAGGAACAGACCGCAGAACGGACGCTCGGTGCCCTGGTGCAGGATGACCTGGCGCTCGGCGGGGCTCAGGTCGCGCGCGAGGCTAGCGATGCGATCGCTCGACAGCGGAGTGACGTCGAAGCCGGTGGACGAGGTGGACATACGCCATGCATACGCCAAAACGGCCGCCCTGGTTACCGCTCTAGGAGCGGCGCCAGGACGGCCGGGGCTTGGGTGAAAGTGAGACCGGACGGCGAGTCGATGATGCGCGAACCGCCGGGCGGCGCGGTCGCACCAGCGACGGCTAGTAGTTGTCGTAGTACGGCTCGGCGTAGCTCGGGTCAGGCTGGTAGTGGCCGGGCTGCCAGGTCCACTCGTAGCCGCTCCACTCCCACTGGCCCGGGACCCAGTAGTAGCCGTCCATCGCGTTGTAGTTCTCGACGATCAACGCCGGCCGCTGGTAGTAGTTGAAGTAGCGGTGGCGGATGATCGGCCGCGAGACGAAGATCGGGCGGCGGACCACGTTGGCGCGGTAGTTGTGGTAGTAGCGCGGCTCGCCGCGGACGATGACGCGCCCGCCGCCGCGGTAGTTGCCGTAGCTGCCGTGGTCGCGGACGACGACGGTGTTGCCGCGGTAACCGCCATGGTCGCGCACGACGACGTTGCCGCCGCGGTTGCCATGGTCGCGCACGACGACGCTGCCGCCGCCGCGGTTGCCGTGGTCGCGCACGACGACGGTGCTGCGGTGCGAGTCGCCGCGGTGCGAGTCGCCGCGGTCGTGGCCGCGGTCAGCGAACGCTGCGCCGCTCGACAGGCCCAGCGCCAGAGCAGTCAGAGGAAGAACTTTGTGCATCATGACCCTGGATAAAGCATCCCGCGTGCCGGGTCTGAGCCGAGTTATTTCAATTGGTTACAAGTAAGAAAACCGGCTGGCTGCGGATGCCGCAGTCACACTCCTGCGGATTCCGCAGTCGGCCCCTGCGGAAGTCGCGGCCGACGCGACGTAGAGGCTCGCGGCGTACGGTTCGTGCGCATCCCCGTGCTGCGAGCTCCCGTGCGGGAGCGCATGTGCGTCACGCGTCGTCGTACTTCTTGAGGCGATCGTAGAGCGTGCGCTCGCCGATGCCGAGCAGCTCGGCGGCGCGCTTGCGGTTGCCGCCGACGACGTCGAGCGCATGGAGGATCGCCTCGCGCTCGAGATCGGCGAGCGGGCGGACCTCGTCGGCCTTGGGGGTCGGGCGCAGCGTCGCGTCCTCGAGCCAGATGTGGCTGGCGTCGATCGCGTCGCCGTCGGCGAGGATCGCGGCGCGCTCGAGCGTGTTGGCCATCTCGCGCACGTTGCCGCGCCAGCTCGCGGCCTCGAGGCGCTTCTCGGCGCTCGCGGTGAGCCGCGGGACGCTGCGCTTGAGGTCGCGCGCGATGCGCTCGAGGAGCGCGCGTGCGAGCGGCAGGATGTCGATCTTGCGATCGCGCAGCGGCGGCAGCTTGATCGGGAACACCGCGAGCCGGTGGTAGAGGTCCTCGCGGAACCGGCCCTCGTCGATCATCGCGCGCAGGTCGCGGTTGGTGGCGGCGATCCAGCGCACGTCGACCTCGAGGGTGCGGCCGCCGCCGACGCGCTCGAACCGGCGCTCCTGCAGCACGCGGAGCAGCTTGGCCTGGAGCTCTTGCTTGAGCTCGCCGACCTCGTCGAGGAAGAACGTGCCGCCGTCCGCGAGCTCGAGCCGGCCGCGCTTGCGCTCGGTGGCGCCGGTGAACGCGCCCTTCTCGTGGCCGAACAGCTCGCTCTCGAGGAGCTGCTCGCTGAGCGCCGCGCAGTTGATCGCCATGAACGGGTGCGTGGCGCGCGGGCTCTGGGTGTGGAGGGCGCGCGCCGCGACCTCCTTGCCGGTGCCGCTCTCGCCGAGCAGGAGCACCGTGGCCGACGTCCGCGCGACCTTCTCGATCGCCTCGACGACCGGGCGCATCGCGGGATCGCCGTAGGTCAGCGGCGGCCCGCTCAGCTCGGTGTGGCGCTGGGCGCCGTCGACCCGGTCGCGCAGGCCGCGGCGCTCGAGGGCGCGCCCGACGAGCAGGCGCAGCTCATCGGGGCCCGACAGCGGCTTCTGGAGGTACTCGAACGCGCCGAGCTTCATCGCCTCGACGGCGTTATCGACGGTGCCGTGCGCGGTCATCATGATGACCTCGACCTCGGGCTGATCGGCGCGGACCTTGCGCAGGATGGCCATGCCGTCGAGGCCGGGCATCTTGAGGTCGGTGAGCACCAGGTCGAAGCCGCGCTCGTCGAGCAGCTTGGCGGCCTCGCGGCCGTCCTTGGCCGGGACCACCGTGTGCTCGTCGAGCTCGAGCGAATCGATGATGAATTCGCGGAGGCCGGGTTCGTCGTCTGCGACCAGGATGCGTGCCATGGGCTCTCAGTTCGGGGGGATCTCAGCGCGGAACAGCGCGCCGCCGCCGGGGTTTGGATACACCGCGATCGTACCGTGATGCAGCTCCACGACACGCCGAACGACCGCCAGCCCCAGGCCGGTGCCCTGGGTCTTGCCGGTGAAGAACGGCTCGAAGATGCGGTCGCGGTTCTCCTCGGCCACTCCCGGCCCGTGGTCGGCGACCTCGAGGATGAGGTGGCCGCGCTCGCTGCGCACGGTGACCGTGGCCGGGGGGCCGGCGGCGACCGCGTTGTCGAGCAGGTTGATCACGACCTCGCGGATGCGGTCGCGGTCGAGCGACCAGGTCGGCGGCGCGCCGGTGGCGTCGATGTCGATCGTCACCGGACCCAGGCCGATGACCTGCGAATCCTCGGCGGTGGGGTTGATCTTGCGGCGCACGGTGGCCGCGGCCTCGCGCGCGAGCGCCGTCGGGTCGACCGGCGTGCGGCTGATCGTGCCGGTGCGGACAAACTGCAGCAGGTCGTTGGTGAGCTGCTCGAGCCGCATCGCCTCGTCGACCACGCGGTCGGCCTTGGCGCGCGGCCGCTCGCCGCCGGGCAGCATGCGCGCGAGCAGCTGCGCGTTGCCCTTGAGCGAGGCGAGCGGGTTCTTGATCTCGTGGGCGAGCACGGCGGACATCTCGCCGAGGCTGGCCAGCCGGCGCTCGCGCTCGCGCGCCTGGGCGTCGGCCTGGCGGCGAGCCTCGCGGCGGATCAGCACGAACGCGACGCCGAGCAGCGCCACCGCGGCGAGCCCACCGACGCCGAGGGTGAGGGTCGCAGCGTCGCGCAGCTGGTTGGCCTGGATCGGCTCGATCTCGATCACGAAGCGCAGCTGGTGGCCGCCGGCCTTGAGCTTGCGCAGCGTGCGGAGCTCCATGCGGAGCCGGCCGCCGACCTGATCGACCCTGCAGCCGATCGAGCGGCCGGGCGCGAGCTGGTTGGCGCGGCCGCTCCCGACGGGGACACCGGCCGACGCCAGCACGGTGACGTCATCGCGGCCCTCGAGCATCGCGAGGTAGCGCAGACCATCGTCGCTGCGCTCATGAACGATCGCGCCGAGCTCGGCCGAGGTCGGCAACGAGTCCAGATCGGTGAGATCGGCGCGCACGGACTGGACGACCGCGCCGGCCTGGCCGCAGCGCACGGCATCCGACGCATCGAGGATCGACGACCGGGTGCTCCACACCGTGGCCAGTAGCGCCGCGCCGATCAGCGCGAACACCACGACGATCGACCACCCGGCGAGGGGCTGGACACGGCGTGGGAGCATCCCGGGCAGCATACCCGGCTCAGCCCTTCATCCCATGGGGGTGGCAGTGGAGAGCCGGCATGGGGTCACAGCTTCTGGCCCGCGGCCGTGCCGCGCAGGTGGCCGTGGCCGTGGCGACCATGGCGATGGAACGCGCCCTTCTGGGGGGCGGCGGCCTTGAACTCGTCGAGCGTCAGCTTGCCGTCGCCGTTGGCGTCCATCTTCTTGAAGCGCTCGGTGAGCTTGGCGTCGCGCATGGCCGCGCGCTCGGCGTCATCGAGCTTTCCGTCCTTGTTGGTGTCGTACTGGGCGAGCATCTCCTTGTGGTGCTCCGCGCGCTTGGCCGCAAAGGCAGCCTTCATGTCGGCGCGCTCGGCTTCGTCGAGCTTGCCGTCGCCGTTCTTGTCGAACTTCTGGATCACGGCGTCGTGCGCCGGGCCGTCGCCGGCCATGGCATAGGTGGTCGCGCCGGCAACGAGCGGCGCAGAGATCAGCAGTGCGAGTTTCAGCTTGGTCAACATCGGTAGTCCTCCGGTGAGGCGCTATCGCAACTGCTGTGCCGGCGATAACCCGGTGAATCGACGTGCCGGTTGCCGGGCCGTGCCGCAAGATCCGCAGTACACGGCTGCGGAAACCGCTTGATCCTCACGCGGCGTGAGGCCGCACGGTGCACGCACGAGGACCCAATGGCGATCACGGTTGGAGAGCTATCGCGGTTGACCGGCGTGACCGTGCGCGCGCT